>NZ_JAKEVK010000206.1:0-7929 GCF_022398435.1 Pseudoalteromonas sp. Isolate6
GTATAATAAATATTCTACGACGATTAAATATTAGACCATTCGCTAATTCGCAAGCGTCTCTATCTAAACAAGAATTGTAAAAGGGCGCATAGCCTTATATACTGTCAACGGTTTTATACCGTATCGTCTGTAGGTAAACCTATTTTTACATCAATTTTTACACTCAAGTGAACTATTTGGTGTCCAAATTGGTTTATCTAGAGTGTGCTGCTTGCATTTGAGAATATGTAGGTGGGTTTCATAAAAACAAGTAGATGGCTCCTTGTGGGCAAAGATGGGCAAGTAACTGTGAAAATGCAAAGACCTGTAAATCTAGATCTTACGACTATATCTATGCCAATAACGGCTAAAGCGTCGATTCTTCACCGTATTACTGGTGTAGCGTTCTTCTTCGCTTTAACCTTTGTGATTTGGGCTTGGTCTGAATCTCTCTCTTCTTCTGAAGGCTTCATGTTTGTAAAAGAACTGATGACTAGCTTTGTCGCGAAATTCATCGCGTGGGGCACCCTAACTGTATTGTCTTACCACGTTATCGCTGGTATCCGTCACATGATACAGGACAAGGGGTGTTGGGAAGAATTAGAATCAAGCGCGAATAGCGCGAAAGTTGCACTAGCGCTTTGGGCTGTTTTAGCAATTTTAGCTGGAGTATGGATATGGTCTTAAATCAAGCGACTCTTAAGCGTGATGGCGTACAAGACTTCGTGTCATTACGCACAACTGCGTTAATTATCCTAGCTTATGCTGTATTTATCATAGGCTATTTATTATTGACTCCTGAACTGACCTATGAAGCTTGGTCAGGGTTGTTCTCAAACTTAGCTGTTAAAGCAGCGACGATGATCACACTCGTTTGTATCATGGTGCATACACGCATTGGTTTGTGGCAGGTTCTAACTGACTACGTTAAGAACTCGACAACTCGCACTGTCCTTGGCTTTGTATTAAACCTTATGGCAATAGCTTACGTAGCTATTGGTCTATTTGTTCTATGGGGTGTTTAAGTGAAATATAACGTACGCGAATTTGACGCAGTTGTAGTTGGTGCTGGTGGCGCGGGTATGCGCGCGGCACTCGCTATTTCAGAATCAGGTAAAACTTGTGCTCTTATTTCAAAAGTTTTCCCAACTCGTTCCCACACAGTATCTGCGCAAGGTGGTATTACAGTCGCGCTAGGTAATTCTCATGAGGATAACTGGGAATGGCACATGTACGATACGGTGAAAGGGTCAGACTACATTGGTGACCAAGATGCCATCGAATACATGACTAAAACGGGTCCTGAAGCTATTACTGAGCTTGAGAACATGGGACTACCTTTTTCTCGTTTTGAAAATGGTCGCGTTTATCAGCGCCCATTTGGTGGTCAGTCTAAAAACTTCGGCGGTGAGCAGGCTGCACGTACAGCGGCGGCTGCTGACCGTACTGGTCACGCATTATTACATTGCTTGTATCAGCAAAACGTGAAAAACAAAACAAACGTGTTCTCAGAGTGGTATGCGCTTGATTTGGTTAAAAACGACAAAGGCGACGTCGTTGGTGTTACCGCGATTGATATCGAAAGTGGCGAAGTTGTTTATTTCAAGTCTAAAGCAGTGGTATTAGCAACGGGTGGTGCAGGTCGTATTTACGCATCTACTACTAACGCACACATTAACACTGGTGATGGTGTTGGTATGGCAGTGCGTGCTGGTATTTCAATGCAAGACATGGAAATGTGGCAGTTCCACCCAACCGGTATTGCAGGTGCAGGTACGCTTGTGACAGAAGGCTGTCGCGGTGAAGGTGGTTACCTTCTAAACAAAGACGGTGAACGCTTCATGGAGCGTTATGCACCTAACGCAAAAGACTTAGCTGGTCGTGACGTTGTTGCACGTGCAATGATGACAGAAATTCGTGAAGGCCGTGGCTGTGAGGGTCCTTGGGGTACACATATCAAGCTTAAACTCGATCACCTTGGTGAAGAGATGCTAAATCTACGTTTACCTGGCGTATGTGACCTTTCTAAGACGTTCGCGCATGTTGACCCTGCTAAAGAACCAATTCCGGTTATCCCAACATGTCACTACATGATGGGTGGTGTACCAACGAATGTGAATGGCCAAGTGTTAAGTGTTAGTGAAAATGGTGATGAGCGTATCATCGAAGGTTTATTCGCTGTAGGTGAAATTGCGTGCGTATCAGTACACGGCGCAAACCGCTTAGGTGGTAACTCGTTGCTTGATTTAGTTGTATTTGGCCGTGCGGCAGGTAACTTCCTAGGCACGTACCTAAACAACTTCGAGTCTACTGGTGAAGCATCAAAAGATGATGTTGATAACGCGTTCGCACGTTACAATCGCTGGGAGTCGTCTGAAGCTGGTAAAGGTGAAGATCCAGTACAAATTAAAAAAGACCTCCAAGAGTGTATGCAGCTTAACTTCTCTGTATTTAGAGAAGGCGATGCAATGGCTGAGGGCCTTAAAGAGCTTAAAGAAATCCGCGAGCGTCTTAAGCATGCTCGTCTAGATGACAAGTCATCTGAGTTCAATACGCAACGTATTGAGTGTTTAGAACTAGATAACTTGATGGAAACAGCGTACTCGACAGCAGTAGCCGCTAACTTCCGTACAGAGAGTCGTGGTGCACATTCACGTTTTGACTTCCCAGAGCGTGACGATGAGAACTGGCTGTGCCACTCAGTTCATCACCCGGGGTCTGATTCGATGACTAAGCGTGAAGTAAACTTTGCGCCTACAACTCGTGAAGCCTTCCCGCCAAAAGCACGTACATACTAGGAGTTCAACGATGGCGACTTTAGAATTATCAGTTTATCGTTACAATCCTGATGAAGATTCAGCACCGCGTATGCAGGACTATACTCTAGAAGTAGAGGAAGGTCGTGACATGATGGTGTTGGACGCTCTGATGCAATTAAAAGAGCAAGATCCAACTTTATCTTTCCGTCGTTCATGTCGTGAGGGCGTTTGTGGCTCTGACGGCGTAAACATGAACGGTAAGAACGGCCTTGCCTGTATTACTCCAATTTCTGCGGTGCAGAAAGGTGGAAAAGGTAAGATCATTATTCGTCCATTACCGGGTTTACCAGTAATTCGTGACCTAGTAATTGACATGAGTCAGTTCTATACGCAGTACGAGAAGGTAAAGCCGTTTTTGATCAACGACAAGCCGACTGGCGGTGTTGAACGTCTTCAGTCTATTGAAGAACGTGAAAAGCTAGATGGTCTGTATGAATGTATTCTTTGTGCATGTTGTTCAACGTCTTGTCCTTCGTTCTGGTGGAATCCAGACAAGTTCATCGGTCCGGCAGGTCTTCTACACGCTTATCGTTTCTTGGCTGATAGCCGCGATACAGCAACGGAAGAACGTCTTGCAGGCCTTGATGATGCGTTCAGTGTATTCCGTTGTCACGGTATCATGAACTGTGTTAACGTTTGTCCAAAAGGTCTTAATCCAACTAAGGCAATTGGGCATATTAAATCAATGTTGTTAAACCGTTCGGTATAACACATACTACTAGCTAAGATGGCAAGCAAATGCTTGCCATCTTGTTTTCGTTTGGGTTTCTGCGCTAGATAAAAGGGCTAATAGATGCACGAAGGTGTGATGAAGGCATGGCTAGAATCTTCGCATTTGTACGGCGGTAACGTTGCGTACGTAGAAGATCTATATGAAGCGTATCTAGATGATGCAGCTTCAGTGCCAGAAGAGTGGCGAGAGGTGTTTGATCAACTACCAAAAGTTGATGGTGTGGATGTTGACACAAAGCATTCAGAAGTGAGAACGCAATTTGCGGAACTTGCTAAAAACAAACACAGAGAAGTCGTGGTTTCTGCAGAAGGTTCTGCTGATGCCAAACAAGTTAAAGTTCTGCAGTTAATTAATGCATTCCGTTTCAGAGGTCATCAGAACGCAAACCTAGATCCTCTAGGGATTTGGGATAGAGAGCGTGTTCGCGATCTTGACCCTGCTTTTCATGATTTAACCGATGCAGACTTAGATAAAGAATTTAACGTTGGCTCATTTGCTTGTGGCAAAGAGACAATGAAACTCAAAGACTTGTACGCTGCGCTTAAAGCGACATACTGTGGCTCTATCGGCGCTGAGTACATGCACATCACGTCTACCGAAGAAAAGCGTTGGCTACAACAGCGTTTGGAATCGTCCTTCTCGAAACCACAGTTCGACAAAGAAACCAAACTAAGAATCTATAAAGGCCTTACTGCTGCAGACGGCTTAGAAAAGTATCTGGGTGCAAAATTTCCAGGTGCGAAGCGTTTCTCTTTAGAAGGCGGTGATTCACTTGTGCCTATGCTGAAAGAGCTTATTCATCGTGCTGGTGAAAGTGGTCAGCAAGAAGCCGTAATTGGTATGGCTCACCGTGGTCGTCTAAACGTACTAGTGAATGTACTGGGTAAAAACCCACAAGAACTATTTGACGAGTTTGCTGGTAAATACGGTGAACATGCAGGTTCGGGTGATGTTAAATACCACATGGGTTTCTCTTCTGACTTTGGTACGAAGGGTGGCAATGTTCACATGGCATTGGCATTTAACCCATCTCACCTTGAAATTGTAAACCCAGTAGTAATGGGCTCGGTACGTGCTCGTCTTGACCGACTAAATTGCCAAAGTGGCTCTAAAGCACTACCAATCACAATTCACGGTGACTCTGCAATCGCAGGTCAAGGTGTCGTACAAGAAACGTTTAACTTATCGCAAACACGTGCATACGGCGTTGGCGGTTCGATCCGTATCGTAGTTAATAACCAAGTAGGTTTCACTACATCAAAACGCGAAGATACTCGTTCGACTGAATACTGCACTGATATCGCTAAAATGGTTCAGGCACCTATCTTCCACGTTAACGCTGACGACCCAGAAGCTGTTGCATTTGTTACACAAGTTGCACTTGATTTCCGTAACAAGTTCAAACGTGATGTGGTCATTGACTTAGTTTGTTACCGTCGCCACGGCCACAACGAAGCTGATGAGCCAAATGCGACTCAGCCGTTGATGTATCAAAAGATCAAAAAGCACCCAGTACCTCGTCAATTATATGCTGATCAGCTCGTACGTGAAGGTGTGATTTCTGAAGATGATGCGAAGCAGATTGCCGACGATTACCGTAATGGTCTTGATAAAGGTGTTTGTGTAGTAGAAGAAATTCAAAAAGAAACCAAGCATTCTTCTGATTGGTCTAAGTATGTTGGTCACGACTGGGACGCGCCTTATGAGCCAAAAGTTGCGTTAGATAAGCTTAAAGCGCTTGGCGAAAAGATTGCGAACTATCCTGAAACGCATAAAGCACAATCACGCGTTAAAAAGATTTACGACGACCGTAAACTAATGGCGCAAGGCGAGAAAATGCTTGATTGGGGTATGGCTGAGACATTGGCTTACGCGACTTTAGTTGACGAAGGCACAGACGTACGTCTTACTGGCCAGGATTCTGGTCGTGGCACATTCTTCCATCGTCATGCTGTAGTACATAACCAAAAAGACGCGTCTACTTATCTTCCGCTACAAAACATTCGTGAAGGCCAAGGCCTGTTCGAAGTGTACGATTCAGTATTGTCGGAAGAGGCGGTACTTGCATTCGAGTATGGTTATGCGACAGCAGAGCCAACGTCATTGGTACTGTGGGAAGCGCAATTCGGTGATTTTGCCAACGGTGCTCAAGTCGTATTTGACCAATTCCTTAGCTCAGGTGAACAGAAGTGGGGCCGTCTATGTGGTTTAACACTTTTACTTCCTCACGGCTATGAAGGTCAAGGTCCGGAGCACAGTTCTTCGCGCTTAGAGCGTTATTTGCAGCTTTGTGCTGACCACAATATGCAAGTATGTGTACCGTCAACACCAGCGCAAGTATACGCAATGTTACGTCGTCAATCGGTTCGTCCACTGCGTCGTCCATTGATCGTAATGACGCCTAAGTCGCTATTACGCCACCCACTAGCGGTTTCTAGCCTAGAAGAGCTATCTGAAGGCGTATTCAACAACATGATCGATGAGATTGATGATATCAATCCTGAAAACGTTGAGCGTGTGGTGTTCTGTAGCGGTAAGGTTTATTACGAACTACTGCAAGAACGTCGTAAGCAGGAACTTAACAACGTTGCTATCGTTCGTGTTGAACAGCTATATCCTTTCCCTCACAAAGAGATGGATGAGATCATGGCTCGTTACCAGCACGTAAAAGATTTTGTTTGGTGTCAAGAAGAGCCACAAAACCAAGGTGCTTGGTACTGTTCACAGCATCATTTCTGGGAAGCTATCCCAGCTGGCGCAAATCTGACGTATGCAGGCCGTAAGGCTTCAGCTGCACCAGCATGTGGATACATGTCTACACATACTAAAGAACAAAACGCGTTAATTGCTGACGCTTTAACAATTAAGAAATAAGGAATAAGAGATGACAACCGAAATTAAGGTGCCTGTTCTTCCTGAGTCTGTTGCAGATGCAACGGTTGCTTCATGGCATGTAAGCGTTGGCGATAAAGTGACTCGCGATCAAAACTTAGTTGACATCGAAACGGATAAGGTCGTTTTAGAAGTGGTAGCACCAGAAGATGGTGTTATCGTTGCAATTTCTGAAGAAGAAGGCGCAACCGTTCTTGGCGAACAAGTTATTGCACAACTAGGTGCTGCTGATGAAGCAGCAGCGCCTGCTCAATCAAATGAAAAACCAGCAGCGTCAGAATCGGCGCCAGCAGCAGAAGGTAAAGAAGTGGACATTAAAGTACCTGTACTTCCTGAGTCAGTAGCAGATGCTACTATCGCAACTTGGCACGTTCAACCAGGTGAAGCGGTTAGCCGCGACCAGAACCTAGTTGATATTGAAACTGATAAAGTGGTTCTTGAAGTTGTTGCACCTGAAGACGGTGTGATGGGTGAGCACATCCACGCTGAAGGTGAGACTGTACTAGGTGATCAAGTTATCGGTAAAATCGTTGCCGGTGGTGCACCAGCTGCATCATCAAGTGCTAAGAAAGAAGAAGCACCAGCAGCTGCTTCTGACGAAAACTCAGATGTACTAACGCCATCTGTTCGTCGTCTTATCGCAGAAAAAGGCCTTGACGCTGCTAAGATCAAAGGTTCTGGTAAAGGCGGTCGCATTACTAAGGAAGACGTTGATGCTTTCCTAAAAGCACCAGCAAAATCAGAGTCTAAGCCTGCGGCTTCTGCACCAGCAGCGCCTGTAGGTGAACGTACACAAAAGCGTGTACCTATGACTCGTCTGCGTAAGACAATCGCTAACCGTCTATTAGAAGCGAAGAACTCAACAGCAATGCTGACGACGTTCAACGAAGTAAACATGAAGCCAATCATGGATCTTCGTAAGCAATACCAAGAAGTTTTTGAGAAGCGTCACGGTATCCGTTTAGGTTTCATGTCTTTCTACGTGAAAGCAGTAACGGAAGCCCTTAAGCGTTTCCCTGAAGTAAACGCGTCAATCGACGGTGATGATATCGTTTACCACAACTACTTTGATATCAGCATCGCGGTATCAACGCCTCGTGGTCTAGTGACTCCGGTACTACGTGATTGCGATAAGCTTTCAGTTGCTGAAATCGAAAAGAACATTCGTGAACTGGCTATCAAAGGCCGTGACGGTAAGCTAACAGTAGATGATATGACTGGCGGTAACTTCACAATCACCAACGGTGGTGTGTTTGGTTCACTCCTTTCTACGCCTATCATCAACTTGCCACAATCTTCAATCTTGGGTATGCACAAAATCCAAGAGCGTCCTATGGCAGTAAATGGTAAGGTTGAAATCTTACCTATGATGTATCTAGCGCTTTCTTATGACCACCGTCAAATCGATGGTAAAGAGTCAGTTGGCTTCCTAGTGACGATTAAAGAGTTGCTTGAAGATCCAACACGTTTACTACTAGACGTATAATATTTGTTTAAAGAATAAGC
>NZ_JAKEVK010000207.1:0-7916 GCF_022398435.1 Pseudoalteromonas sp. Isolate6
GTAAAAGGCAATAAAAGTAATTAATTAAAAGAAAAGACTATAAACACTTTTGGGAAGATACAATGGCGCTACGCTGTAAAACTATCATTGCTTCAACTGTATTACTTGCAATGAGTGGCTGTACACTCGTTCCAGGTGGCCATTTCGAAGGAATAGGTTCTGGTGAACAAACTGCAAACCTTGAGCGAGATCTTGAGAAAGTAAATATTCATATTATCGACTCGCAATTGGTGCAAGAACATAAAATCAAACGTGCGAAACAAATTGATCACTCGTCGCTTGCGGGTATTGATGTTTCAAATTACGAGTATCGTCTTGGCGTAGGTGATGTAATCACCATTGGTGTGTGGGATCACCCTGAACTCACTATTCCAGCAGCTGTACAACGAACAGCAGAGTTTGACGGCTTCCGTGTTCAAGCCGATGGTACAATTAACTTTGCTTATGCGCCAAAGGTTCCCGCTGCTGGCCGCACAGTAACCGAGCTTAGAACTGACCTTGCAAAAAGACTAAGTCGTGTTATTGAAGAGCCGCAAATCGACGTAAAAGTGGTTGGTTTTAAAAGCCAAAAAGCGTATGTAACCGGCGAAGTTACAAAACCAGGTGTGTATCCAATCACAGAAACTCCAGTGACACTCATTGATGCTATCAACCAAGCTGGCGGTTTAACAGAAAGTGCCGATTGGGAAACAGTGTCCTTTACTCGTGGTGACAAAACAGAAGTTATTCAACTCGATGACTTTTATGCCGAAGGTGACATTTCACAAAACCGCTTACTTAAACACGGTGATATTGTTCACGTAAGTCGTAATGATAAACGCAACGTGTATGTGTTGGGTGATGTAATTAAGGCGGGCAAAGTAGACGTAAACCGATATGGCTTAAGCCTAGCTGAAGCACTAACGGATGTCGGTGGCTTTAACGAGCGTACAGCAGACGCAAACGGTGTTTTTGTCTTGCGTAAGCGCGACCTGCAAAAAGATGGTGTACTAGCAGATGTATATCAACTACATGCTAAAAACGTAGCCTCTCTAGTACTTGCAGAACAGTTTGAACTCGAGCCGCAAGATATTGTTTATGTGACTAGCGCGCCGCTTGCTCGTTGGAACAAAGTTATCAGCTTATTATTGCCTTCATTGTCTACAGTGGATGCGATTCAAGATATAGAAAATCAGTAATTGTGAGTACTCATGTTTGATAGTGTTTTAATGGTTTGTGCTGGTAATATCTGCCGCAGTCCTACGGCAGAGCATCTGCTAAAAAACAAACTAAGTGGCAAAAATGTAGCTGTTTCGTCGGCTGGATTAACCGCCCTAGAAGGAAAAGCCGCTGATGCATTAGCGCAGGAGTTGGCGAAAGAACAAGGAATCGACATGAGTGAGCACCAAGGTCGCCAGTTAACTGGTACCTTGGTTGCACAAAATAGTCTCATCCTCGTAATGGAGCAAAGGCATTTAACTGACCTTTGCAGCCGTTACCCTCAAGCCCGTGGCAAAACCTTTTTACTTGGTAAATGGATTGGCGATAAAGAAATTCCAGATCCATATCGCCAATCACGTGAAGCGTTTGAGCATGTTTATGAGCTTATCGATAGCGCCTGTAGCGCTTGGCAACAGTATTTATAAGGATCCGTGAGTATATGAATGCTCAGCCAAATCTTATCTCTAATCAAAAGTCATCAAAAGAAGAGACGCAAGAAATCGATTTAATGGCGCTAGTTGGCGCATTATTAGATGCTAAGTTTTTTATCGCAGGCATTACTGCACTGTTTATGCTGTTAGGTATAGCCTACGCAATATTTAGCACGCCAATCTACCAAGCAACTGCAATGGTACAGGTAGAGGAAAAGGGCGGGTCTGTTCCTGGTTTTGACGATATGTCTGGTATGTTTGAAAGTACCTCTGCGGCAGTGACTGAAATCGAGCTACTAAAATCTAGAAGCGTCATTGGTGAAGCGGTCGACACATTAAATTTAGATACCGTTGTTGAACCAAAACTATTTCCACTATTTGGTAGCCGCAGCTTTCGTAAATTTGTTGCACAAAGCGAAGGCGAAGTTGCAGAGCCAAGTCTCGGCGCAAGCTCTTATGCGTGGGGTGGTGAGCAAGTTGAAATACATCGATTTAAGGTACCAAGTAGTGCAGTAGGTGAAGAGTTTGTTTTACAAGCGAGAACAGATGAGTCTTTTGCATTATTAACAAGTGACGGCGACGAAGTACTCGCAGGTAAAGTAGGCGAAGAAGTAAAACAAGGCCAATTTGAGCTGACTATTAAGACTTTGATAGCACGTCCAGAGACCGAGTTTTCAATCGTTAAACGTAACCGTCTTCAGACGATTTTAGATCTACAAAGTGCAATATCCGCGTCTGAGAAGGGGAAAGACTCCGGCATTATTAACTTGGCACTTCAGAGTGCTAGCCCTGAATATGCAGAAAAAGTGCTAGATAAAGTGGCTGGTATTTATGTGCGTCGCAATGTGGAGCGTAATAGCGCGGAAGCGCAGCAGTCTCTTGAATTTTTAGAAGTGCAGCTTCCTGAAGTTAAGCGTAACCTAGAGCGCGCAGAAAAAGCCTTTAATGACTATCAAATTCGCCAAGAGTCTATTGATATTAGCCTAGAAACACAGGGCGTTTTAGAACAAATTGTAAAACTAGAAACTAAACTGCAAGAGTTAGAGCTAAAGCGTTTAGAGCTTGGCCGTAAATTTAAACGTGAACACCCCTCTTACCGCGGTGTGGTAGAGCAAATAGATACCGTAAAGCGCCAACGCAATGAATTAGCTGGTGAAGTTCAAGGACTGCCAGAGACTCAGCGCGAGCTGCTACGCTTAAAGCGTGATGTAGAGGTAAATAATGAAATCTACACGCTGCTTTTAGGTAAAACGCAAGAGCTAGATATTGTGCGTGCGGGTACGGTAGGCAACGTTCGTATAGTGGATTATGCAGAGGTAAATACTACCCAGCCAGTCAAACCTAAAAAAGCGCTAATCGTTGTGATGGCAACCATGCTGGGCGCTATGTTAGCTGTTGCTATTGTGCTTGTGCAAAAAGCGCTGCATAAAGGTATTGAAGACCCGGCGGAAATAGAAGCATTGGGTTTGCCTGTATACGCCAGCGTGCCATTCTCAGAGTACCAAGTAAAACTCACTGGTTTTGCAAAGGCGCGCAAGGGTAAAGTGGCAAAGGCAAAATCTATACTCGCCATGGATAACCCAGCAGACCTTTCCGTTGAGGCACTGCGTAGTCTTCGTACCAGCTTGCACTTTGCTATGCTAGAGGCAAAAAACAATGTTATTGCCATCTCCGGTCCAAGTCCAGGCGTGGGTAAATCCTTTATTACCGTAAACCTTGCAACCGTGCTGGCGCAAAGTGGCAAACGCATTCTTGTTATTGACGCTGATATGCGTAAAGGCTACCTGCAAACTCAGTTTGGCATGAAATGGGATGACGGTTTAAGTGACTACCTCTCTGGCCGATTGAATTTAGCGCAGGTGATTAAGCCAAGCCAAGTTGAAGGTTTGCAAGTAATGACGCGAGGCCAAATACCGCCGAATCCGTCTGAGCTACTAATGCATGAAAACTTTAGCAAGTTGATTGGTGAAGTGAGCAAAATGTACGACTTAGTTATTGTTGATACTCCTCCAATCTTAGCGGTGACAGACCCTGCTATTGTGAGTGCGCATGCAGGCACAACATTACTAGTAACTCGTTTTGGTCAAAACCATGCAAAAGAGCTAGAAATTACACGAAATCGTTTTGAGCAAAATGGTATTGATGTAAAAGGGGTGGTATTCAACGGTGTTGTTCGTAAATCAACTAATGCCTATGGTTACTACGGCTACTACAACTACGAGTACAAATCAGATAAAGCATAGCAGGTTATGTCGCTGCAACTCGTAGCAGCGACTTTACGTTACGACTCGTAGAACGGCTTTACGTTACGACCGTAGCAGCGACTTTATGTCGCGACTCGTAGAACGGCTTTACGTTACGACCCGTAAGCAGCGACTTTATGTCGCGACTCGTAGCAACGACTTTATGTTATGACCAATAAGATGAGTTGTTATTGTGAGACATAGGGCAAGCCGAAGTTGGTGCAACATAAAAACTCAATGTGTATAAAGTGGCATTATGTTGAGATTGAAAGATAACCAATCAAGGTTACTCAACTGCGAATTTAATTCGTAGAATAATAGCTCTGCATGAAGATATAGGGCGTTATGAATAGGGAGGCTGAATAAGACAAGTAAAGCCTCCTAAAATCCAATCGGCATTTCTAAATAAACCAGCAGAAAAAATAAAGGGACACTCTGTGAAAGTACTTACAGTATTCGGAACAAGACCAGAAGCAATTAAAATGGCACCTTTAGTACACGCTCTAAAGCAAGATGTACGCTTCGATGCCAAAGTATGTGTTACAGCACAGCACAGAGAGATGTTAGATCAGGTTTTAGAGTTATTCAAAATTACACCTGACTATGATTTAAACCTAATGAAAGCCGGGCAGACGCTACCAGAAGTGACAAGCCGAATTTTATTAGAGCTTACTCCAGTACTTAAAGAGTTTAAGCCAGATGTGGTCTTAGTACATGGCGATACTGCAACCACATTTGCAGCAAGCTTAGCTGCTTATTATGAGCAAATTTCAGTTGGTCATGTCGAGGCAGGGTTGCGTACAGGCAATATATACTCTCCATGGCCAGAAGAAGCAAACCGCAAGCTTACAGGGGCGCTTACTAGATACCACTTTGCTCCCACTGAGACCTCTAAACAAAACTTGCTAGTTGAAAATTACCATGATGAAAATATATTTGTTACGGGTAACACAGTGATCGATGCTTTGCTAATGGTTAAGCATCAAATAGAAACAGACTCCGATCTAAGCAATACTCTAGCTGCACAATTCCCCATGTTGGATGAGAGCAAAAAGCTTATCTTAGTTACAGGTCACCGCAGAGAAAGCTTTGGTGGTGGATTTGAGCGTATTTGTGAAGCTCTGGCTAAGACTGCAAAGGCGCACCCAAACTGTCAAATCTTGTATCCTGTGCATTTAAATCCAAATGTGCAAGAGCCAGTTAATCGCATTTTAAGCGATATTGACAATGTTCACTTAATAGAACCTCAGCAATATTTGCCTTTTGTTTACTTAATGAATAGAGCACATGTTATTTTAACAGATTCTGGTGGTATCCAAGAAGAGGCGCCCAGCCTCGGCAAGCCAGTTCTAGTTATGCGCGATACCACTGAGCGTCCTGAAGCAGTAGAAGCTGGGACAGTAAAGTTAGTCGGGACTGATGTAGCAGCAATCACCACTTCTTTAGAACAACTGCTAATTAATGAGAAAAGCTACGAGCAAATGAGCAGAGCCCATAACCCTTATGGTGATGGAAATGCATGCAAAAGAATTTGCGATATTTTAGCTAAATAAACACCAGTAAGCAGTTTTAAACTTCAAGATTTCAAAGGGAAAGTATGTCATTTAATACAATTTCGGTCGTTGGCTTGGGTTACATTGGATTGCCAACAGCAGCGATGTTTGCCTCTCGCAAAAAGAAAGTAATTGGTGTGGATGTTAATCAGCATGCCGTAGACACAATCAATCGAGGTGAAATCCATATTGTTGAACCTGAGCTAGATATGATTGTTCATGCAGCCGTAAAAGAAGGTTATCTCAAAGCAACGCTTTCACCAGAGCAAGCTGATGCTTTTTTAATTGCGGTGCCAACTCCTTTTAAAAATAACGACTCTCAAATTCCAGAACCCGATTTAACATATATTCATAAAGCCAGTGAAGCAATTGCACCAGTACTAAAGAAAGGAGATTTAGTTATTCTTGAATCTACCTCGCCAGTTGGTGCTACTGAGCAAATGGCAGGTTGGCTAGCTGCGGCTCGCCCTGATTTAAGTTTCCCGCAGCAAGCGGGAGAAAATGCTGATGTAAATATTGCTCACTGCCCAGAGCGTGTACTGCCTGGACATGTAGTTCGTGAGTTGGTAGAAAATGACCGCGTAATTGGAGGCATGACAGCAAATTGTTCTGCTCGAGCTGTAGAGTTATATAAAACCTTTGTACAAGGCGAGTGCGTAATTACTAATGCTCGTACTGCTGAAATGGCAAAACTAACAGAGAACTCGTGTCGAGATGTGCAAATCGCTTTTGCTAACGAGTTATCAATTATCTGCGATAAACTAGATATAAATGTATGGGAGCTTATATCGTTAGCTAATCGCCACCCACGTATTAATATTTTACAGCCAGGCCCTGGTGTAGGCGGGCATTGTATTGCAGTTGATCCTTGGTTTATCGTCAATTCAGTACCTGATGAAGCCAAGATCATAAAACAGGCTCGTTTTACTAATGATGCTAAGCCTCAATATGTGATTGAGAAAGTTAAAGCTGCGGCTAAACGATTTAGTTCTCCGACAATAGCTTGTCTTGGGCTTACATTTAAAGCTGATATTGATGATTTACGAGAGAGCCCAGCATTGTTAATTACCAATGAACTAGCTGCATCTAACATCGGTAAAATTATTGCTGTAGAACCAAATGTTAAAAAGTTACCAGATGACTTGAATGAGCTTGGTGTCAAATTAATGCGAATTGATGACGCACTATATGATGCTCATATTGCAGTCGTGCTAGTAGATCACAAAGAGTTTAAAGAGGTTTCTGCAAATAGTGTTCTTGACAAGGTAGTTATCGATACAAAAGGTATTTGGAGTAAAAAATGAACTTAGAAAACCTAAAAATTGCGGTCATTGGCTTAGGTTACGTTGGACTACCACTTGCGGTGGAGTTTGGGAAAAAGGTTAAAACTATAGGCTACGATATTGATTTGGTTCGTATCCAGGAGCTGTTAAGATATGAAGACGCGACTCTTGAATGCAATACTGAAGAACTTAAGGAGTCAAGTCATTTAAGCTACACCGCAAATTTAAATGATTTAAAGGGATGCAATTTTTACATTGTTACTGTGCCTACACCTATAGATGAACACAAACAGCCTGACTTATCCCCATTGCTTAAGGCATCAGAGGCACTCGGCTCTGTTATTTCAAAAGGTGATATTGTTGTATATGAGTCTACTGTATATCCGGGTGTTACTGAAGAGGTTTGTATACCAGTTATCGAACGTACTTCCAGCTTGACTTTTAACAGTGATTTCTTTGCGGGCTATTCTCCTGAGCGCATTAATCCAGGTGATAAGGAGCACCGTGTCACTAATATATTAAAAGTTACCAGTGGATCAACTGATGAAGTTGCTGAATTTGTCGATCAAGTTTACCAATTAATTATTGCTGCAGGCACGCATAAGGCATCGAATATAAAGGTAGCTGAAGCTTCAAAAGTAATTGAAAATGTTCAAAGAGACGTAAATATAGCATTAGTAAATGAACTGCACCAAATCTTCACATTAATGGGAATAAGCACAAAAGAGGTGATTGAAGCAGCTTCAACGAAGTGGAACTTTATGAAATTATCACCAGGTCTCGTTGGTGGTCACTGCATTGGAGTTGACCCATATTATTTGCTACATAAATCAGCATCAATAGGATATGTTCCAGATCTTATAAGAACTTCTAGAATAATAAATGATGGAATGCCTGAATATATAAGAAATGATTTTATTAATGGGTTAATAAAAAACAGAATAAACCCTATAGGTGTAAAAGTTCTTATACTGGGTTTTACTTTTAAAGAAAACTGTCCAGATTTAAGAAATACAAAAGTTTATGATCTATATTTAAAGCTTTGTGATTCAGGGTTTGATGTACAAATTTATGATCCCTGGGTTTGTGAACAAGAAGTATATAAAGAGTATGGGATCGAAATTATAACAGAATGTAGTGCTATTCGGGACAATGATGTCGGTATATTGACAGTGGCACATTCAGTTATTGTTGATGAATTAAGAT
>NZ_JAKEVK010000208.1:0-7828 GCF_022398435.1 Pseudoalteromonas sp. Isolate6
ATGTGGAATAGTGGAATTTATATCTAATACTGTGTAGGCTAACTTTGAAATCAACTTTAAAGGCAAAATAATGACAAATTTCTTTCAACTAATCGTTCTCGTGGTGGTACTGGTCTCTTCATAGAGTTCAGCGGGGAGCTATTACTTGAAAGAAATACTCAAACCCCGCAACCAGCGGGGTTTTTTTTTGGATTTTAGAAATATAACAGGCACGCACAGTCAACGAGGAATGAGGTAATGGCAGAGCAATACAACGGCTCCGAGCTAGTAGTAAAAGCATTGAGCGCACTAAAAGTAAAATACATATTTGGCTACCCTGGAGGGTCGGTTCTTGATCTTTATGATGCGTTGTTTCAGCAATCAGATATTGAGCATATCTTGGTTAGGCATGAGCAAGCAGCAACTCACATGGCAGACGGTTATGCCAGAGCAACGGGAGATGTAGGTGTTGTCCTTGCGACCAGTGGCCCAGGTGCTACTAACTGTATTACAGGGATCGCGACGGCCTATATGGATTCAATCCCAATGGTCGTACTTTCAGGGCAAGTACCTTCAAACCTAATCGGCGATGATGCATTTCAAGAGACGGATATCGTTGGTTGCTCTCGTCCTATCGTTAAACACAGTTTTAACTGCCGGGACGCGACAAAAATCCCAGAAGTGTTAGCTAAGGCATTTTATCTAGCCAACTCTGGTAGACCGGGACCAGTTGTGGTTGAGTTGCCAAAAGATATTTTGAACCCTGCGCTTAAATTCGATTACCAGATGCCTGAACAGATTGATATGCGTACTTACAACCCGAGTGTAAAGGGGCATTCCAAGCAGATCCGCAAAGCGGTTGAAGCCATTATTGAAGCGAAGCGTTTGGTTATCTATTCTGGCGGCGGCATCATTCTTTCGAATACCTCAGAAAAACTAACTGAGCTGGTTGAGAAACTAAACGCGCCTATCACCAATACTCTAATGGGTCTTGGTGGGATCAGTGGCACACATCCTAATTTTATTGGCATGTTAGGTATGCACGGTAGTCTTGAAGCGAATAAGGCGATGGCGAATGCCGATGTTATCTTAGCGTTAGGTGCGCGTTTTGATGACCGTGTGACTAATAATGTTAAGAAGTTTTGTCCGGATGCCAAAATTGTTCACGTTGATGTGGATCCAACTTCAATTTCTAAGACCATTCAAGCGCATATTCCAGTTGTGGGCTGCTTAGATACGGTGATGGAGCAATTGCTACGCGGTATCGAAAAAAGCGAGAAGCGCATCGACCGCGCTGCACAAGAAGATTGGTGGCAAGCAATTACCACATGGCGTGCTCAGAAATGCTTGTCGTTTACTGCGGGTGTAGAAAAAATTAAGCCGCAAACGGTTATTGAAAAGCTATACCAAATGACCAGCGGTGACGCCTATGTTTGCTCGGATGTAGGACAACACCAGATGTTTGCAGCGCAATACTATCCGTTTAAATCACCTCGTCAATGGATTAATTCAGGCGGCCTTGGCACCATGGGATTTGGTTTACCCGCTGCGATGGGCGTAAAAATGGCATTCCCGCAAAGTGAAGTATTGTGCGTAACTGGAGACGGCTCTATCCAAATGAATATTCAGGAGCTTTCAACCTGTTTGCAATACGGCCTTGCTGTCAAAGTCATCTCATTAAACAACCGCTCGCTTGGCATGGTACGCCAGTGGCAAGACATGATGTATGAGGGACGCCACGCGAGTTCTTACATGGAGTCACTGCCTGATTTTGTCGCGCTTGCAGAGAGTTATGGTCACATCGGAATTCGGGTTGATAAGCCTGAGCAACTTGATGCGGCACTGGAAAAAGCAATGTCGATTAAAGACCGACTTGTATTTTTAGATATTTTGGTTGATGAGTCTGAACATGTGTATCCAATGCAAATTAAGCAAGGTGCGATAGACGAGATGTGGTTGAAAAAAGGAGTAAAGGCATAATGAGAAGAATACTATCGATTTTATTAGAGAATGAACCAGGCTCTCTTTCTCGTATTGTGGGTTTATTTTCTCAACGTGCTTACAACATTGACAGCTTAACAGTGGGTACAACCGCAGACAAAACGCTATCTCGTATTACCATCACGACCCAAGGCGATGACCGCATTGTTGAACAAATCACCAAGCAAGTTAACAAGTTGGTGGATGTGCTTAAGGTTATTGATCTAACCGACATGCAGCACATTGAAAGAGAGCTGCTATTGGTAAAAGTCTATGCCAGAGACGAAGTAACACGAGCCGCTATCAATCGTGTTGCCGAGGTGTTTCAAGCCAGCATTATAGATATGGGCAAACAAAGCTATATATTACAGATGGTAAGCTCAGCCGACCGCCTTGAGTCTTTCTTGGATCTATTACGTCACGAAAGCGACATTATTGAACTTGTGCGCTCTGGCGCGGTAGGTATTGGCCGTGGTGACAAAGCGCTGAAAGGATAAAACCACTTACCTTTTAGCTGTTTCTGTTATCCTTTTGGGCGGGTGAGCACGTTGTATTACGTACAACCCGCTTCAGCTATTTTGCATGTTAGCTTCGATTTACTCTCATTAGGTTACTGGCTATAATCTCGTTTTTATCAAGTTAGATTATACACATGGAACTCGAACGCTTCTGGCAGCTTGTCACCGCCCCCGATCATTCAAACGATAATGAATATTTAAAAACGCGTTTATCACCGCTAAGTTCAGAAGAAATTGCTCAGTTCGATGCATTATATACCAAAGAACTAAGAGCACTGTGGCATTGGGATAACTGGAAAGTGGCCTACGTGATTGCAGGCTGTAATAGCGAATATGACTTCTTAGATTTTTGTAATTGGATCATCAGTCGCGGCCCTGAAGCGGTAAGCGTACTCACTGCGGAACCAGACGAATTAGCTAATAAGTTTGCTATACCAAATAAAGACGACCTGCCCTACCCGTTTATTGACGAATTAGATTTAGTTGCAGGGTTGCTTTTTGAAGAAAAAAATCAAGACGAACTCCCGTATCACAGTGTCGTGAACTTTCCGCCGCAAGGAAAAAAGTTTAAAAATAAACCAAAACAGTTAAAGGCTGAATTACCTCAACTTTTTGGCCAATATTGGCTTGGATAAGGTTTAGTTTATTGTTTTATATGATGGGTTTTGGTTGTTCTAGAGTTAGACGCCGAAACTCATTATTACCATCGCAAAATGTCACCGCTCCAGATGCCTATCAATCCTTCGCGCTAACTTACCAAAATGACTTTGCTAAAAACGCAACCTCTTGTTAGGTCTTAAGCAGTGGAATACTATGTTTATTCCCTATATCGAAAACGAAAAGAATAATGAACTTAAACACTGAATCTTTTCTTCCTCTCTGTCTATTTCTTAATTTTTTGAGTGAAAAACACCTAAGTTGAAGTTGCGATTTTTTGCCCGTATTTCGAGTAATGAAAAGCTTATACATGAATTTCTTGGCTGGTGGCCATATATGATTGCTGGCATTAACAACTTCCGCCACCTCCACCATCCCCTCCTGAATTGCCGGAAAAGCCAAAGTACACGTTCGAGCTATCTGAAGTTCATATTACCTCGTCTTGCTAGTACTGCCCATTTGTACGAACCATTTCATTAGCGTACACAGGCTCGCCATTATATTCAGTGAGAAATTCATCAGACACTTCGAATCCGTATGCCTTGTATAACTCCTTTGCAGGCTCATTTGTCTTGGCGACAAAAAGGTTCGCCTTGCCGCATATTTGAGACAAAAGGAATTCAAGTATTTTTCTTCCGACTCCGTTTCCTCTAGCACTAGGGCAAACAAATAGTGCCCTAATCTCTGACCCAAATATTGCTCCAAACCCAAGAATATTCCCATCATCAAAAACGTATATCTTTGATTCCCTAAGCGCAGACAATCTCTTTTTATCATTCTCTAGAGGCAAGAGCTTAAATGCTTTCTTCTCAAAACGAAGCTCATCTAGCTTAGATTTTGAATAGATTTCCAAAACTCTTGGGTAATCGTTCTCGTTGAACTCTCGAATATTCATGAGATGCTAGCTCTTATCAATTTTAAATATATCCATTGTACGTTGTAGCGTATCGCTGTTTAGTTTCATATCTTTAAACAATTCATTTAACGCTTTCGACGTATCTAATTCATGGTTTGCGGCTTCTAATACGGCAGCGGTATTTTGTGAGATATCGGCGGCGACTTCTGATTGTTCGCTGGCTGCCGTAGCAACCGAGGTTGTTAGTTTTTCTACATGTGTACTGTGTTCGTTTACTCTGAGCGATACTTTACGCGTTTCTTCTACTTCGTTCATGGTATTTTGTGTGAGCAGTGTGTTTTCTCTGATTGATTTAACAACGCTTTGGCTTATTTCTGACAAGCTAAGTAGTAGCGTGGAAATTTGCTCTGAAGATTGTTTACTGTTGTTTGCAAGTCCTCGGACTTCATCGGCCACAACTGCAAAGCCGCGGCCATGCTCGCCGGCTCGGGCTGCTTCTATTGCGGCATTGAGTGCTAGCAGGTTCGTTTGCTCAGCGACACTGCGAATTGAATCCAAGATAGTATTTATCTCAGACACCTGCTTTTCCATACTGGCAGCCATCTCGTCGACGACGTTCATATTCGTCGAAAGTGTTCTCATGGTATCTAAGTTCTTTTGATTGTCTGCAAGTAATTGCTGTGATTCGATATTAAGTTGGTCGCTGGCATCCAGTGTGTCTTGCGCAAGTTTTGCGATTTCTTGGCTTGTTGTGGCCATTTCTTCTATTGCAACGGCAATAGAAGATGCCATCCCTTGGGTTTTTTGTGCATCCTCATTGACATTAGAGGCTGCTAAATGCATTTTTTCGCCAAGCCTTGTACCTACCTGTACCGAATTTGCCAGGCCAACCATTAAATCTTTAAAAGCATAAATCGTATTGTAAATTGATTCAGAGATTTGCCCAAGCTCGTCGCGAGTGTTTAGGCGCATATCTAAAGTCAAATCGCCCTCTTCCGCTACGCGTTTTAATATGCTCGTTAATTGTGAAAGTTCTGAGCGTAGTGAGTGAATAAGGTGAAGGTTGATCAGCGCGATAAAGGCGAGTACTACGACAAAAAGCGCAAACATAAGTATGCTATCAAATGCTATATCTGATTTGTTCTTTTGACTGTCTTCAATTGTCATTTCCCAAACGGAATCGAGCTTGGCCTTGAACTTACCGATTAAACTCGTCGCTGCAGAGAACCACTCGGCACTTGAAGGTAAGCGGTTAAAGTCAATTTCTCCTTGGCTTTCAAGAGTATCAAGTATTCGATTAAACGCTTTTGCCTCGCTTGAAGATAAAATAGTTTGTATATTGCTTTGGCCTGTACCTTCTAGGGCGGTCTCCAGTTGATGCAATGACATCTCTAGCTGTTGGCGATAGTATTTTATATCGTCTTTGAGGGTGTTTGACATTACTTTTTTCGCAAGCACACCATTGACCTTGCCCCGGAGCTGACCAAGGCGCTCTTTGCTTTGGGCGATAAGAAAAGCAATAGAAAGATCAGAAGATAAGGTTCGATCTGATACATAGGCCTGAATCTTTGCCGCCGTATCCAAAGAAACCTGATTGAGTTTGCTGTAGTAAGCAAAGGCATTGCCGCCGTTTTTCCTGTCTACTTCACTCCTTACCTTTTGCTTTTCGGTCTCCACTTCAAAAATATACGGTAACCATTTTTGCACGTTTTTATCTTTTAGAAACTGCGAATTGTTAATTGACTTTAACGTGGATATCGTTTGATCAGCAATTTCGCGTTGCAGGCTTACTTTCGTTTTATTTTCGCTACTTGGATCACCAAGGAAACCAGCTGTTAAACCACGTTCTACCGCGTGGTGGTGCGCCACTTTTTCTATGGCGTCGAGTAAAACGACGTAATTGATATTTTGTTCAGCGGCGTTGTACTCTTTCCAATTATTCAAAACGTTTTTGCCCACCAAAAATAGTAAAAATGCCAGCAGCGATATAGAGCTTATCATCGTTAGCTGCATAATTGAGAATCTTTTCAAAATACCCATTCGTCTCTCCGTAGTGCGAGCGTAGATTATTGTTTAATCAACATAACTATAGTTCAACAAAATTAAGATGAGATATTTTGTAACAAACATCATGATTGATTTAGTTTTTCTAGGCTGTAAGGATATGATGAATGTTGTCTAAAGTAGTTTTTCTGAAAGCGAATGGTAACGCAGTGTTATTACCTTCTTGGTGCTGATAATGGTATTGGCACCAAAAAATAAACAGATAAATGTATGAAAGGATTTATCAAACTAATATTGGTGCGCTTATCCCATTGAAGTCTTATGCAGTCGTATTTACGTGTCAAGGTATAGTGTACGACCTTTACTCAAAAGGTGACAATCGTTATGAAGTAAGGTTTGAACGTGAGCCTGGTTTCGACCTTGAGCCTGTTGTTATCTATCCAGAACAGCACTACATTTTGGCTACAGTTTTAGATGCCATGATGGTGAGAGTGGAAACGCCTTAATCGGTCTTACAAAAGTCATCGATAAAAAAACAAAAGGGCGCCGACGGCGCCTTTAGAAATTAACCTGTAATGATCCTCAACATTCTACGAAGTGGCTCTGCAGCCCCCCATAAAAGTTGGTCACCAACGGTAAATGCACTGATATATTTTTCACCCATAGTGAGCTTTCTTATTCTGCCGACAGGAATACTCAGTGTGCCAGTAACATTAACTGGAGTTAGTTCTTTTGCAGTAATATCACGCTCATTTGGAATAACGCGCACCCATTCATTATGTGCTGCTAGAATTGCTTCTATTTCTTCGACACTTCGATTTTCACGTAACTTGATGGTGAGCGCTTGTGAATGACAGCGCATGGCGCCAATTCTTACACACAATCCGTCGATAGGAATGGGTTGCTTTGATGAGCCAAGGATTTTGTTTGCTTCTACTTGTGCTTTCCACTCTTCTTTACTTTGACCAGATGGCATTGGAACGTCAATCCATGGAATTAAGCTGCCAGCCAAGGGCACACCAAATTGATCTTGTGGTAAAGATTCATCTTTGATTTTTTCTGCCACAAGCTTATCAATTTCTAAGATGGCCGAACTTGGGTCGTCTAGTTGTGCTTTAACAGAGTTGTGGATCTCACCCATTTGAGTGATGAGTTCACGCATATTTCTTGCGCCTGCACCTGATGCCGCTTGATAGGTCATTGGGCTCACCCACTCTATTAAGTCTTGCTCGAATAAACCACCAAGCGCAAGTAGCATAAGAGAAACCGTGCAGTTACCACCGACAAAGGTTTTTACGCCTTGTTCAAGACCTTGTTGAATGACATCGTTATTGACAGGATCAAGCACAATAATACTGTCTTTTTCCATTCTTAGTGCAGAGGCAGCATCTACCCAATAGCCTTCCCAGCCCTGTTCACGCAATGAAGGATATACAGATTTGGTATAATCTCCGCCTTGGCAGGAGATGATAATATCCATTTCGCTAAGCGATTGAATGTCGCTTGCGTCTTGAAGCGGCTTTGGCTCACCACCACCTTTAACAACGGGACCAAGTTGACCTGCTTGTGAGGTAGTAAAGAAGTGTGGATCAATGACATCAAAGTCATTTTCTTGCTGCATACGCTCCATTAGCACGGAGCCAACCATTCCACGCCAGCCGACGAGTCCTACTTTTTTCATGATATGTGCCTTAATTTTGGTTATACGGTTCATTGCGTGAGTCGTATGTCTAGATGGCTACCTTAGCAAAAGAATACGCGATGGACTAGCTAGAAGTTAGGATTTTAAAATAAAAAACCCCGCATGGCGGGGTTTGGATACAACATGTAAAGG
>NZ_JAKEVK010000209.1:0-7754 GCF_022398435.1 Pseudoalteromonas sp. Isolate6
ATTTAATGTATCTCAATAAATCTATTTTTCCTTTCAAAAAACCTTAACTCAATGATTTAATTTTGTTTTTATTTTTGGCACGGCTCTTGGAATAGTCTCACTATATTATAAAAGGAGCCGAACAATGACCATCATCAACAGAATTGAAGATCTTATCAAAGCAGAACTTAACGCGTTACTAGACAAAGCCGAAGACCCACAAAAAATGGCCACTCAGTTAGTGCGTGATTTAGAAGAAGCGCTATCTGATTGTCGGGCAACGGCAGCTGAGCTTATTTGCCAACAAAAAGTAGCACAGCGTCAAGTTGAGCAAGCAAATAAAGCTGCGGCAACGTGGCAAAGCAAAGCCGAACACGCCCTTGAAAAAGGTCGTGAAGATCTTGCCCGCTCAGCCCTTGAGCAAAAACAGCGAGAAACCGAAAAAGCACAAGAAGCACAGCAAAAAATTGATGATCTAACGCCTGCACTGGAAAAACTCAGCGCAGATGCGGACAAGTTGCAAAGCAAAATTCAGCAATTAAAGGCAAAAGAAAAGGCGATGTTGCGTCGCTTGGAAGCTGGTAAGGCAAGACTAACCGTCAAACAAACGCTGAATAGTGACGACATGCGCTCTGCAACGCGCAAGTTCGATGAGTTAGAACGTAAGGTGGCGCGCCTTGAAGCTGAAGTCGAATCCTATGACTTAGGGCAGCCCGATGTATGGCAGCGCTTTGAAGATGAGCAAAAGCAGCAACAAATTGACGATGAATTAGCCCAACTGAAGCAAAAAATGGCGAGCTAGGCTCGCCCACTGCAACGAACTGAGCAATCAAAGCGAAAGGGGATAAAGATGAAAAATAGATATCAATCAACACTGTCTCAAATGAATAGTTCAAAGAAAATTGGTGGCGTATGTGCGCAACTTGCACAACGTTTTGATATGCCAATTTGGTTAACGCGTTTACTAACGGTATTGCTGTTTTTTAAGTTTCCAATGTTGGTGTTATTGGCGTATGGCGTCGCTTGGTTTGCAATGCCAAAAACGCAATACGAAAACTAAGTAACGGCGACGAGGTAGGCACTATGAAAGTCGTGGCCGGTATATTATTAGCGCTGGTATTTTTATTGGCGCTATCTTGGGTGTCGCTGCCACTAATATGGTTAGACATCAGCGATCTGCAACTCGATATGGGATTTGACCTAGGTTGGTTTGGCTTTGAAATACTCACGTTGCTATTTGCAATTGTAGCGCTGGTGGTGCTAGGAGCACTCTTGAGCGCAGGTATTTTAGGGCTGCTCCTTATTGTGTTCATTGGGCTAGTAATGACATTGCTATTTAATTCGCTGATAGTGCTATTTCCACTCATCTGTATTATTGCAATTGTGTGGTTAGTGGTAGACAAATCTGCTCAAGCAAAAGTGTGAGCAGTGGGTTTTTGTTGGCGGTAGGAGATAAAAAACACGCTAAATTGGGATCTGTGATATAGTTATTTGCAGTTATAAATCCAAGGAAAGCCAACATGAAATCAAGTGTAATCAAAACCTTAATTTTTGCTTTATCAACTTTTATCGGCTTTAACGCTTCAGCTCATCAAGGGCATGAACATGGTGAACATCATCATGGTTCGGAGCAACTTTCTGTTCACAATGCCACCGTGCGTGCATTTTTACCGGCAGCGCCATCTACTGCAGGTTATCTCGTTATTGAAAACCCAACGCAGCAAAATAAAGTGCTGGTTAAAGCTGCGCTCGAAGGCGTTAAGCGTGTTGAAATTCACGAGCATATTCATAAAGAAGATATGATGAAAATGCAACGTGTTGACGAGCTCGCTATTCCCGCGGGTAAGTCAGTGACATTTCAGCCTGGTGGTTATCACTTAATGGTGTTTGAACCAGTAGAAACATTAAAAGTCGGTGAGAAGCGTAAGCTTACGCTATATTTTGCTGATGGCGATAGGATCTTCACCATGGCGGAAGTCGTCGCACTTGCAGATATGTTTGGTGGTAAAGAAAAATCAAACGCAGGACATCACTCTCATCACTAAAAACAGTGAGGTATTAAATGGGAAATCATACGGGAAAAATCATCTCTGGTATTATCGCTGTCATACTTCTGGGCTATGTTATAGCCGTGTATTGGAGTGTGGAACCAGAACAGTTTGACGTCGTCGCGGCTGCAAAAGCGGATGCACAGAAAAATGGCAATACATTAGTCACTGGATATGTGACAACACATACCTTGATTAAAGTGACAGATACGCTTTTAAATAAGCCAGGTGGTTACTTGTCGAACGACATGATGCCGCCAAGCGTAATGATGGATAACATGCCCGCTTGGGAGTACGGCGTGCTTGAGATGACACGAGATCTTACGCTTTCGATGCGTAAAGACTTTAGTCGTTCACAGTCTCAATCGACAGAGCACCCAAGTTTAAAGCTAGCTCAGCCACAGTTTAATATCAGTTCAACAGCGTGGATGTGGCCAAGTGCTGAGGGTGAATATCAAAAAGGCAATGATTTGTTGCGTCAGTATTTGACGCAAATTTCTGATAACAGTAACCGCGACAGTCAGTTTTATGCGCGTGCTGATAACTTGAGAGCTTGGCTAAAAGAAGCTGAAAAGCGCATGGGCAGCTTAAGTCAAAGATTAAGTGCAAGTGTAGGTCAAGACAGATTAAATACCGATTTAGCTGGAGATTCGGCAGCCGATCAAGCAACCATGACGCCAAGCCATAATATGGTGAAAACTTCGTGGTGGCAGATTGATGATGTATTCTATGAAGCCAGAGGCGCCACATGGGCGTTACTACACTATATGAAAGCGGTAGAGCATGACTTTAGACCTGTGCTCGAAAAGAAAAATGCACTTGTCAGCCTACAGCAGATCATCAGAGAGTTAGAAGCGACTCAAGAGACGGTATGGAGCCCTATGGTATTAAACGGCAGTGGCTTCGGCTTGGTCGCAAACCACTCTCTGGTCATGGCAAATTATATTTCGCGAGCCAATGCGGCTCTCATAGAACTTAGTGAACTTTTAGCGCAAGGATAACATCATGAAAAAACACTTTTTAGCAGCGGCATTATCTCTCGCGTGCTTAGCACCTGCTGCACATGCAGATACGGTACTCGGGCTTTATGTCGGTGCAGAAGGGTGGGATACCGAAACCGAAGGTAGCTTTGCTGAAAAAGGCAATATGCAAACCTTTAACTTTGATGATGAAACTTTTACGAGTTTTTATGCTGCACTTGAGCACCCAGTGCCGCTAGTACCAAATATCAAGTTACGCTATACCGAGCTTGAGTTAAATGGTCAAACGACGTTAACAGAGTCTTTTGACTTTGGTGGTCAAGTTTATACAGTAGGTACTGACGCGACAACAAACGCAGATCTAAACCACATCGACTATACATTGTATTACGAAGTGCTAGACAATGACTTGTTGACGTTAGACTTTGGTGTGAACTTTAAGCAGTTTGACGGTTCTATCATGGTAACTGGTACTGCAAATGGTCAAACACGCACAGAAGAAGTTGAATTCTCAGGCTTTGTTCCTCTGGGTTATTTGCGCGGTGAAGTGGGTTTACCACTTACAGGGCTAAGTGTTTTTGCTGAAGGCAGCATGCTGGCAATTGATGACAGCAAAATCCAAGATTATCAAATTGGTATCGCTTATGAGTTTATCGACAATATGGCTGTTGATGTTGCGGTAAAAGTGGGTTACCGCTCTATGGTACTGGAGCTGGATGATATTGACGATATCTACACTGATTTGGATGTCTCAGGTCCATTTGCAGGGATCCAACTACATTTCTAAGATAGTGTAGTTTACTCCTCTAGCGGCTTGGTACGAGTGATCGACCAAGCCGTTTTTATCTGTATGGTATAAGTAAAACAGCTGCCTTATCTCTCTTCCCAGTCGAGCGTAAACTCACTTTCAAAGGCCTTTTCTACAAGTTGCTTATATTGTTTATTGATTGGACTTTGGAGTAATTTTTTAAGCTCGTCTCCGGTTTGCGTCAACTTGTAATAGCTCAGCACTAAGTCATTGGATTTGGCCGTTAAGGTCATTTTTTTGCGTAAATACACCAACTGCATTGACTGTCCTTTTTGTAGTGACGCGGACTCAATTTCTTGCCGATAAAGGATATTAATATCCATCAGCGTAAGTATATTTGGAAAATTCAGCCCAGCTTGGCTTAAGTTGATGGATTCGGTGCTGCCCTTACGCAGCAAATCAAAAATAGATGGCTTTTTATAGTAACCATGAAGAATAAGGTAGCTGTCTTCTTTTTCTAAGTAGCCACACAGCGGTGCACATCTTTGTAACGCGGTTGCTTCACGTTGGGTCATCATCTTTAGGGTTTGCAAACTTTTAATTGAAAAAGTGCCTGGCGTAATACTTTCACCTACCAATATCTTTGCCCACAACTTTTGCATAGAGTGATTGGCAATGTCTTCTGCAAGGGTGATGAAGTGCTCCAACCAATCGGGATCGGGGCGACCTCGGGCGGTAACCTCGGGGCATAATGTAAGCGCCATGCCCATAATGGCCTCGAGGTTTTGCTGGCGTTGGATTTTGATTAACTGCTGACGCTTTAGGGCGCGTTTTAGTGTGCCGTGCTCAGTTCGTACCGTGTATTGGTTGTCTTTATTTTTATCAGACTGATAACGGTCATTTTGAGTGACAAGCGGTGTGATCCGTTTCACCATGGGGTAGCCGAGCTTTTCTTCAATCGAAAGCGCTAAGGCTGATTTTACTTGTGCATTTTTGACTGCCATATCAAGCTCGTAATTTATACAGTGTATGCATATGATTCACCGCAGAATTGGTTACTTGCGGTAAATACTGCTGCATAAAAAGTGCGATAAAACTGCCAATAAAGGGTGTATTGGCTCTTCCTTCAATCGTGATGGTCAGTTGTTTATCGGCCTGAGTGGTAAACAAATTAAGGCTAATTTTGGCTAAGTGCTCGTCGTCTACATGCAAAGATAGTTCTAAATTCTGTTCGTTGATTTTGATGATAGTCATTTCAGCTTCTCCCCAAGGATGCACTAACACAGCTGAGCTGCCTACTCGCTGTTTCTTCGGCAATATGCGAAAGTGGAGAGCCTCAGTTGTTTGCCAATTAAATAGTACTGGCCAATGGGATAACACCAAAGGAGAGAGTGTTGTGCTATTGGCAGAAATATCAGTGCTTTTCTCCACTTTATAATGATGTGGCATCGCTAAACCAGCAATCACAATAACAAGTGCTAAAATCATCAACATTCTAATGGGAGTAGATAAACGTTTGATACAGAATCCTCATTGGTAAAAAGTATGCTAAATCATCTATTTTGTTCTATGCTCGACTATAATATTTCATGTATGTTAATCGAACAGAACTGTAATAATAAAAATGTACCATATTTTGTAGGATGGTAAACACTGGAGTGAATCAGTGCCTATAATTAAAAAGTAGTGTGGATTTAAAGGGTAAAACATGGCACCTGAGCAAGATGATTATTTGTTTGCAGAGCACGAAGAAGTTACTCAAGAAGCAGAAACGATAAGTGCTTTTTGGGATGTCTTAGTCGTTGATGATGACCCAGAGATCCACTCTGTCACTAAGCTTGCACTGTCTAATTTAGAGTTTTGGGGCAAAAAGCTCAGGTTTTTTCATGCCTATTCGGGTAAAGAAGCCATTGAGATTTTAAAAGAACAAAATAATATCAGTATTTTATTACTCGATGTGGTAATGGAAACTGACGACGCGGGCCTTAATGTTGTCCGTCGAGTGCGCGAAGAAATAAAAAATATGGCAGTACGTATTATTATGCGTACAGGTCAGCCTGGTTACGCGCCAGAAGAAAAAGTCATCCGCGAGTTCGACATCAACGATTACAAAATGAAGACTGAACTCACTCGCAGTAAACTGGTTACTTCCTTACTTACCGCTATCCGTTCCTATCAGCAAATTTGTGAACTCGAAGCGCAAAGTCATGCACTAGAGCAGATCCTTTCAGCTTCTCGCGCTATCCTCGGTCATACCGATATGGGCTCCTTTGCAGCTGCGGTTGTTGCCCAATTGGCAAATATTTTAGATGCGTCAGGCGAAGGCTTAGTGAGTGGCTACCTAGATGATGATATGCATTTAAGGGTGTTTGGTGGTAGTGAGCAGTACCGTGAGTTCTTTGGCCATGGTATAGAGCAGCTTGATAATGGACGTGTCATCATGCAAGTGCAAAACTGTATTGATACCGAATCCCACCAATCTACTGCACACGACATTACCTTCTTACTTGAAAGCAAAAACAAAAAGGCAGCCATTTATTTAGAGCTAGAGAGTGAGCCGTCCGAAGCACAATTGAAGTTTGCTGAAATATTCCTGACTAACGTTGGTGTTGGTCTTGATAATATCAAGCTATTTAATGAATTACGTGAGGTGGCTTACAAAGATAATCTCACCAAACTACCTAATCGCGCTAATTTTATCGAGAAAATAGAGTCTTACTTTAACCAGCAGCAGTCGCTCATTTTTGTTCTTGTAGATATTGCTCAGTTTTCTGACATCAATAACGGTTTAGGCCAAGAAGTTGGGAACTTGTTGTTACTTGGGGTTGCTGAACGAATTAGTATTGAGTTTCCTGAGGCCCAGTTAATTTCACGAATTGGCGCGGATGTGTTTGGCTTTTTAATGCCTGAGTCGCAATTTGATGAAGAGTCTTTTATTGATAACTTGTGTGTACCCTACCATGTCGGGGAGCATTTGTTGACTATGCACTTTCATATTGGAGTATGCCGTCAAGAGGACTTCCAGCCGCAAGGCATAGAAACCTTAAAACTTGCTTATATTGCGCTTAACCAAGCAAAGCAGTCGAGTATTTCACTGGATTGGTATACCCCAGATTTAGAAGAAAAAATGGCTTGGAAGTTGGGGTTAATAAGGCAGCTCAGGCAAGACTTTGAAATGAAAAAACTCGAGGTCTGGTATCAACCGCAGTTTTCTATTGCCGATCGTAAGGTGATTGGCTGTGAGGCCTTGTTACGTTGGCCTTCTGGAAACGGTAATTATATTTCCCCTGCGATTTTTGTTCCTCTTGCGGAGAATGCGGGGCTTATCGTTGAAATTGGTCAATGGGTATTAGAGCAAGCCTGTCAGTTGCAGGCAACTTTGCAACAACAGGGGTTTGGTGAGCTTAGTATTGCTGTGAATGTCTCCGTACCGCAGTTTAAAGTGCCGAACTATGCGCAGCAAGTAAAAGACACAATCTTGTCGTTTAATGTGGAGCCAAAACATATTGAGCTCGAAGTGACAGAAAGTGTGGTTATGGATGAAGTAAATTCGGTGATTAATACACTTCAAGAGTTACAAGAATTTGGTGTTGAGGTTGCAATTGATGACTTTGGTACTGGGTTCTCTTCTTTGAGCTACTTACAAAAACTACCTTTGGCACGGCTTAAAATTGACCGTGCTTTCGTTAAAGATATCCCTCATGATGATAGCGGTGCAATTGCCGATCTTGTCATCTCTTTAGGTCAACATCTCGGCCTGAAGACGATTGCAGAAGGCGTTGAGACAGAAGAGCAGATGACAGTGTTACAGAAGCTTGGCTGCGATGAAGTACAGGGTTTTTTGCTCGCAAAGCCTATGCCTGAAAAGGAACTGCTGGAGTTTTTAGAGTCTAATTAGTCATTTGCGTTGTTAAAGTCGGTGCAATTGCTTTTCTATGTAATGTTGATTAGACTAAAGTTTGAACACTCTGTTCTGGAGTGTATTTAGGTACTTTACAT
>NZ_JAKEVK010000021.1:0-43591 GCF_022398435.1 Pseudoalteromonas sp. Isolate6
AATTCTTTCATTAAAAAAATCTATCTAGACGTCTAAATGGCTGCTATATTAATAAAGAGATACAGAAATGCTTTTGTGGAATGAGGATTATGGCTTTAACGCTTCAAGAGAAAATCATTGACCCTAACCAAGGGGTATATTTAATTGGTACCACACCACCTAAGATTGGCACCGACCCAGAGCAGCTAAAGTCAATTGCCGCTAAGCTTTTGGGCCGTTTACATGAGATTGAATACGACGGCGTGATCATCTATGACATTCAAGATGAAAGCAGCCGTACTCAAGTACCACGTCCGTTTCCTTTTAAGCACACCGTTGATCCGTGTGAATATAGCCAGTTGATCCGCGAATTATCACACCTTGATGTAATTACGTATAAAAGTGTGGCGCAGCGCGACAGTGAAACTTTTAGTAATTGGTTAAGCAGCACCAAACAGCAATATGGGTTAAACAATCTAGTATTAGTGGGCAGTCCGTCTTCACAAGGCGATATTAAGTTACCGCTTTCTGAAGCCTATGATGTATTGAAGCATCACCAAGATGACTTTTTCTTGGGTGGTGTAACCATCGCAGAACGTCACGCCAGTAAGCGCAATGAACACGAAAGATTAATTGATAAAACAGAGCAAGGCTGCCAATTCTTTGTATCACAAGCGGTGTATGACGCTCAGGCAACCATAGATCTAATCACAAGTTATGCTCGCACCTGTAAACAGCAAGGGCAAACACCAAAACGCATTATTCTTACCTTCACTCCTTGTGGTGGAGAAAAGACCTTGCAGTTTATGGAGTGGCTGGGGATCTCAGTACCTGAAGCAACCAAATGGCGCATGTTAGATGCAGACAATACACTAAGTGAGTCAATTCGTATTTGTAGAGAGAATCTAGATCAAATCTTAAAAAGCTGCTCACATCTAGATATTTCGCTGGGCTTAAATATTGAGAGCTTAACAAACCGCAAAGAAGAAATTGACGCGTCGATAAACCTTTATAGGCTATTAAAGGCGACCATGGAACTATGCCTTGCGGAAAAGCAAATTGCTTAATGCAGTCTAAGCCAGCTTCATCAAGCTGGCTTTTCTGTTAACCTTGCTGGATTATTCAAAGCCCAGATTAACTTAGGCTCAAGAAAGCGATTAGCCCTACCCCAAGTAACAAGCGGTAAATGACAAATGGCATCATGCCCATGCGCTCTATGATTTTCAGGAAAAAGAAGATGCAGGCATAAGCTGAGATAAACGACAGTGCCGCACCACTTAATAGCGCACTCCAATCAACCACTTCATCGCCGGTAGCAAGCTCTAAACTGTAATACAGTCCCATCATAGAAATGACCGGAATAGACATTAAAAACGAAAAGCGCGCCGCACTTTTCTTATCAAGCCCGAGTAATAAACCTGCGGTGATGGTAATACCTGAACGCGATGTGCCGGGAATAACAGCGGTAATTTGCGCAAGTCCCAATATCAGCGCGCTTTTCCAGTTTAAGGCAAATTCGTCTTTGATTTGTTTCGCTTTCACGTCGGCATACCAAAGCAGTAAACCAAATACTATCGTCGATGTTGCAATCACCCAAGCACTACGTAAATAAACTTCTACGATATCCTTAAGTAGTGGGGCTAAGACCACGAATGGAATGGTGGCAACCACAATACACCAAGTCAGCCGGCTTTCTTTCGAATGCGTACCTGAGAATGATTTGAACCATCCTGCCAGTAGGCTGACAATGTCTTGTCGAAAATAAATAACAACAGCCAACAAAGTCCCAACATGAACAGCAACATCAAAGGCAAGACCCTGATCTTGCCAACCTAGTACCTGAGAAGGTAGCAGTAAGTGGGCAGAACTCGAAATAGGTAAAAATTCAGTGAGACCTTGAATAATTGCAAGGACGACAATCTCAATAAAGCTCATTGCTTGGGAAACTCCACTTTCCATAATTTTTGAGTTGGGTTGTGATACTCCTGCCATAACTGAGCAATGGTTTTACCCTCAACAGGATGGATAAAATCAGGAGCTAGTTCAGCTAATGGCTGAAGCACGAAGGCATTTTTGGTTATTTCATCCCGAGGCAACTGAGCGGGTGATGAACAAATAAGGTGGTCATAAAAGAGAATATCGAGATCTAATGTGCGTGGACTAAACTTCTTTTCACTACAGCGACGACCATGATCGTATTCTATCGACTTGAGCAGTTTATACACTTCATCTAAAGACAGCGGTGTTTGTGCCGCAAAGACCGAGTTATAGAAGTTATTTCCTGCAAACCCGACGGCTTCACTCTCAAAAACACTTGAATGTTGAAAGTCGGGAAAGTGTTCTATCAATACGCTCAAGCCACTCAGCAAGTTTTTTTCTTTTTCTATATTTGAGCCGAGGCTGATAAAAATTTGTGCCATGATAATTCTACTTCTTACGCACAATTTCTACACCAACCGTTTGTGCTTGTGGCACGGCAGCAGGTTTACTCACTTTTATAAGCACTTGTTGTACATTAAATTCATTTAGGATCATTGCTGCAAGTTGTTCAACTAAGGTTTCTAATAGCTCAACTGGTTTTGCTTGGGTATGCGCAATAATACGCTCACTCACTTTGGCATAATCAACCGCCAAATTAATATCGTCATGGCGAGCGGCAGCGCTAATATCGGTCAACATCTCAACATCAAAGTAAAGGCTTTGTTTACTTTCTTTTTCAAAGTCGTACACTCCTATTATGGCTTCGACGTGTAGCTGTGAGATATAGACTTTATCCATGTAAACTCCAAACATGTTTATCGCTGTAATTCACCCGCATTTTCTAATCGCAATTCGCGATCTGTGCAGGACTTAAGACCGCCGATCATAGCCCAAAACAACGCAATAAAAAATAAGGAAGACAGTGTTAATCAGTTTAATGTGCGTATGTGCTTATTTATTGGGATCGATTTCCTCAGCGATTCTGGTGTGTCGGTTATTCAACCTACCAGATCCACGCTTTAATGGTTCTAATAATCCGGGCGCAACCAATGTATTAAGGTTGGGAGGAAAGATCCCAGCTGCGCTGGTGCTCGTCTTCGATATTCTAAAGGGAACCATCCCAGTGTGGGGAGCTTACTTTCTGAAAATAGAACCTGTATGGCTAGGTGCAATAGCCGTAAGCGCATGCCTTGGTCACATTTATCCTATTTTCTTCCACTTTAACGGTGGTAAAGCAGTAGCAACAGCATTTGGTGCGCTATTACCCATCGGCTTGTCATTGGGTGGATTATTGATTAGTACGTGGCTCGTGGTGCTAGCGCTAACACGCTATTCTTCACTCGCAGCGATTGTCGCAGTCGCAGCTGCTCCACTCTACACGTGGTGGATAAAACCGCTTTATACGGTGCCGGTAAGCTTTTTAACTGTGGTGATTATTATTCGTCATAGGGCAAATATTAAAAGGCTCTTAAGTGGTAAAGAGCCCAAGGTAGGGAAAAAGTCTAAAGACTAGGGTCTAGACTTTTTCTAGACTATCCAGCGGCCAACGCGGTTTAGTCTTCATATCAAGTGGCGCATGCTGACCTGCTTTTAGGCGCTGCATACCTGCATAAGCTATCATCGCCCCATTGTCTGTACAAAATTCAGTGCGCGGGTAATAAACTCGCCCTTTCATACCAAGCATCATGCGCTCAAGCTTTTGCCTAAGTTCTGTATTGGCGCTGACGCCACCTGCAATCACTAGGCTTTTAATGCCTGTTTCTTTCAGTGCCCGCTTGCATTTAATCGCTAGCGTTTCGACGACCGCGGTTTGAAAGGCATGGGCGATATCTGCTTTCGTTTGCTCGTCATCGCCTTCATTACGAATCGTGTTTGCCGCTGCGGTTTTTAATCCACTGAAACTAAAATCCAGACCTGGTCTGTCTGTCATCGGTTTTGGAAAAGTAAATCGCCCCGCTTGGCCCTGTGTCGCCATTTTCGCAAGCATTGGGCCACCAGGATAATCAAGACCGAGTAGCTTGGCAGTTTTATCAAATGCTTCACCAGCGGCATCATCCACTGACTCACCAAGTACCTCATACTCACCGATACCTGAGACTTTGACCATCATGGTATGGCCACCAGAGACTAGCAGCGCAACGAATGGGAACTCTGGTTTATCGTCTTCAAGCATTGGGGCAAGCAAATGGCCTTCCATATGATGTACGGCAACGGCTGGGATCCCCCAACCAAACGCTAACGAGCGACCAATTGAGGTGCCAACCAACAAAGCACCGACCAAGCCCGGCCCTGCGGTATAAGCAATGCCGTCAAGGTCTTCAGGACCACAACCCGCTTGCGCGAAAGCAGCTTCAATAAGGGGAATTGTTTTGCGTACATGATCACGAGAAGCAAGCTCAGGCACTACCCCACCATAATCGGCGTGTACTTTTACCTGAGAATATAATTGATGTGCCAACAGACCTTGCTCATCATCATAAATAGCAATACCCGTCTCATCACATGAGGATTCTATACCCAAAATACGCAAGTTACTTTCTCCAAACTCTTTACTGCAGCCGCTGATTATACGAAATCAACTACTCAAGTTCCAAACCAATATTTGTTTGGCCGTCAGCTAGTGCCAAGGCCTTTAACGACTTCACCGATTCGCTGCTAATACGACCCATATTTTCCACATGCTCGATAAGCTCAGCGAGGATTTCAATTTCATACTGCATCTGTGGGTGCTCACGCACTAACTCATTCGTTGGAGATATATCTTCCGCCATCAACATAAACTCGATGTATTTAGCTACCGTTGCCTGAGAAATTTTGGCAACGCTTACAAACTCATGTTCATCTTTTGTCATCAGACCTTGCAACATGCCTAACAACGCTGTCGCTACGTCGATTGCGGGATAGGTACCAAACATATCAAACTCACTGAGCTCAGGTACATTTGGCTCTACCTTTTCAACCAGCTTTTCTAAGCTAATTTTGCTCTTTGGCAGTAATATTTTCTCCCAGATTAAATTCAACGCATTTCTGAGTACTTGCTCGTCGCCAAAACCTGTTGCCTCACTAAATAGCGAGTAATTTGGCAACATACGCTCAATAATGGCAGCACCTAGGACTGCCTTTTGAAGATAATTTAACTCTCTAATTCTTTGAAAGTTATTTGCTTTGCTCATGCTTATTTCCACATTGCCAGCAATATTCAAACGCTGGTCCATTTAATTCTGCACAGTGGTTACATAGCCAATCCGACAGTTCGGCAGCACTGCGATGACGTGATTTGTTATAGTTTACCAATATTTCCTGAGCCTCGGGTAATTTTATTGCATAAACAAAGAGCTTGATAGCAGCTTGCTCTGCTGGAATTTCACCAATTGCACCTGATAAATGCTCACCTTGTAAGCGAACCTGAATATTCGCTTGCTCTAGTTGCCCTTTGAGTAAATGCGCTTCAACAAAGCCACTGATAGCGCACAATTGCACCCAATGAAAAGACTGTTCACTCATTGCATTATCTTCACTATTGAATTCGCACTCAATGTGCTCATTTGTTTCTTGATAAAATCATTCATTGTCATCACACTTAAACATCAAGCTACTTCATTAAAATACAATTATGACTCTAACAACACCGGGCCTATTATTCCCAGCAATTTCTTTATTGCTACTCGCCTATACCAATCGTTTTTTGGTACTCGCACAATTGATCCGTGAATTAAACGCCCGAGAAGGCGACACCATAAGAACCTTGGTTAAAGCGCAAATCGAAAATTTAAGAAAACGAATTAGACTGATCAGACGAATGCAAGTATGGGGCGTAATCGCGTTTTTACTTTGCACATCTTCAATGTTTGCCTTATTTCTTGAAATATCCCTACTTGGCGTTACATTATTTGGTGCGAGCCTGTGTAGCTTGACCCTGTCATTGCTACTTTCTCTTTATGAAATCCACATTTCTTGCGATGCAATCGAACTAGAATTGCAAAATATCGAGAAAAAACCTCAACAAGATTAGCGGCCTTGTTACTGCCGACTATACTAACGTTGAGTCAGCATAAAAAAGAGGAGCGATCTGTGAGCGGATTTTTGTTCTCAGATGAAGTGCAAGAAAGCCCTACAAATAAAATGGCCGATACCTACTGGGATATTCTAGTTGTAGATGATGAAGAAGATATTCACCAAGTGACCAAATTGGTATTATCTGGCTTCAAATTTGAGAATAAGGCGCTGAGATTTCATCACGCCTACTCCGCACAGGAAGCAAAAGTCATCTTAGCTGCCGAGCAGAATATCTCTGTAGGTCTCATTGATGTCGTGATGGAAAGTAATCATGCAGGACTTGATTTGGTGCGATATATTCGCAATGAGTTAGCAAACTTTGATATTCGACTAGTCCTGCGCACAGGCCAGCCAGGTGAAGCCCCGGAAGAATCAGTCATTCGTGACTACGATATTAATGACTATAAAAACAAAACTGAGCTTACAGCCGTCAAACTCAAAACACTACTCTATTCCGCTTTACGCGCTCATCGGGATATTCAAACCATAGAAAAGCACAAAATGGGACTTGAACGCATTATTGATGCATCCTCTAATTTTTTGAAGTGTAGCAATATTCAGGATTTTGCATCAACTATATTATCCCATGTATCCGCTGTAATGGGATTATCTGACTCGGAAATATACTGTGCAGCAGCGGTAAATCACCAAGCCAACGAACCGACAAAGTTTAAACTACTTGCAGCCTCAGGAGCTGGCGTAGAGCCAAGTCACGTTACTTTGCCTGAAAACGTACAAAACCTGTTTATCGAAACACATAATAAAAAAGCATCGCTCAAAACCCGTAACGAATATATTGGTTACTTCCCGTCACGAGAAGGAAGTGAAACGATGCTTTATGTGAGTAAGGATAGCGATCTTCAGAGTATGGACTTTCAGCTACTTGAATTTTTTGCAAACAATATCGCACTAGCCTACGACAACTTAAAGTTGCGTGAAACCGTCAAAGACTCTCAAAAAGAGCTTTCTTACATTCTGGGAGAAGCCGTTGAAAAACGCTCAAAAGAAACGGGCTCCCATGTAAAACGAGTGGCACATTATAGTATGCTGCTGGCGCAGTTATATGGGCTTTCTAACTACCAAGCAGAGATCATTAAATTGGCCTCTCCACTTCATGATATTGGCAAAATCAGTATTCCAGATCAAATCCTAAATAAACCCGGAAAACTCACTGATGAAGAATGGATAATTATGCAGACCCATGCGCAGCAAGGGTTTGAAATCTTAAAAAATTCAACAAATGAAATTTTGCAATGTGGCGCATTAATCGCTCATCAACATCATGAAAAGTGGGATGGTTCAGGGTACCCTAACGGCTTAAAAGCAGAGCAAATAGACATTGTTGGTAGGATCACAGCACTGGCTGATGTCTTTGATGCACTAGGAAGCGAGCGCTGTTACAAGCCTGCTTGGCCACTGGATAAAGTGATTGAGTTGGTCAACAAAGAGAAAGGTAAACAATTTGAACCCAAATTAGTTGACCTTTTTCTAAAGAATCTGGAACAATTTATTGAGATACGTGACAGGTATCCTGACTAGCTTTGTAATCAGAATGTAAAAACTTCACTTTCTTTTTCCCACTTCGTGTATTATTATTGGGAAAAGACGTAATAAATGTGTTTTAGTTGAAATTAAAAGGAATTTCACATGAGATTTGAACAACTCGAGCAGTTCGTAGCATTAGGCAATCTTAGACATTTTAGACAAGCCGCAGAACAAACCCAGATCAGTACTTCAGCGCTTACTCGAAGCATCCAAACCCTTGAAGACGAAATTGGTTGTGAACTCGTTAAACGCTCTACGCGTTCAGTAAAACTCACTGAACAAGGTGAGCTTTTCTTAAAGTATTGCAAAACAACCTTATCTGAACTGGATTTAACCAAGAAAACCATCAAGCAAAGCTTATTTGGTCGTGATAATCAAAAGTTAATTATTGGTTACACGACTCAAGCTAGCAGCATCGTACCGGTTTCTTGCGGTCAATTTTTAGCTCAGTATCCGAATGTTAAGATTGAAATGCAGTTGCAAGATGAGTTGGAGCTTACTCGTAAGCTACAACTGGGTGAAATTGATATCAGCGTGTATCTGCAGAGCGCCAACAGCATAGTGAGTGATATTCACCTACCAGATCAATTAGTCTTGTTCGTTTCGAGAAACCACCCTCTCGCAAATCAAGATAGTATCCGAAAAGCTGAATTAACCCATTACCCAATGTATGGTTGTTTCTCACAGTCAAAACAAGTTCAAAATATGCTAAATGAAGCTGTTGATTCATTAAATAAATCAACAAACGTTAAGATTGGTAATATTGAGCAAGTAATTGATGGCTTGAAGAACAGCAATAGCTTTGCGATTGCGAGTATTGAACATTCAAAGACAATCGCACAAGACCCTAACCTAGTTTTCTTAAAAACCAATAAAGCATTGGACAGAGAGCAATTGATTGTACAAACCAACCACCAAATTGGTTCGAACGCACATATAAACCACTTGCTTGAGCTAATTGAAGATGCTGCATCTTCATCTAGCAAACAGACCGTAACTTATTAGTTGCTAAAAAAACGGGCAAATAATCTCAATTATTTGCCCGTTTTTTAATAACTTGCTTTAGAGCGGTAAAAACCCCAGAACAACGCCTGCAAAAATCACCAAGCCAACATAATTATTATTTAAAAAGGCCCAAAAACACCTGTCTCTATCTCTATTACGTATGGCATATTGTTGCCTAATAAGCAGTATAGAAGCGGCGAGTAAGGCGCCCCAAAAAGCGAGATTCAATTCAAACGTTACACCAACAGCCGCCATCATCGCGATAAATGTGATGTTGAGCAGCGCAATAATACAAAGATCCCATTTGCCGAATAAAATCGCTGTAGATTTCACCCCAATTTTCAAATCATCATCCCTATCCACCATGGCATACATAGTGTCATAAGCAACCGTCCAAATTAAATTAGCAAAAAACAGTACCCAAGCGAGCATAGGTACATTCTGATTTACTGCCATAAATGCCATGGGTATTGCCCAGCTAAAGGCAGCGCCAAGTACGATTTGCGGTAAATTTGTATAACGTTTCATGAAGGGATAGACAGAGGCCAATGCAAGTGCTCCAAACGATAATGCGATGGTCTGCCAGTTTAAAAAAAGCACCAGAATAAAAGCGATTGCAACCAAAATAGCAAATAAACCTAGCGCTTCTTTACTTGTCACAGCGCCCCTTGCAAGCGGCCTTGTCGCGGTCCGCCTCACCGCACCATCAACCTTACGATCAGCAAAATCATTAATAACACAGCCCGCACTACGCATTATAAATACACCCAACGCGAAGATAGCAATAAGCCAGATACTTGGAACACCTCCAGCTGCAAACCACAGTGACCAAAGCGTGGGCCATAATAGCAATAAAGTCCCGATTGGCTTATCTAATCGCATAAGTTGGCTGTAAGCCTGCCATTTCTGATTATTAATCATAAAAGCTTTCCGATATAAAGACTTCACAAACTAAAATTTTTGCTTTGCCATTTTTAAACCAGCTTCTTCTTGCAAATAAACTCTCAGGGATATTGCGAGTTGGTGTTATGAGCTCAATAAGCGCTGGATAGTCAGAAGTAGATAAGCGAAAGTATTCGAGTGCGCCGCGCTGCCAATTTAAATCAGTAAACAGTAATTCACCCAGCGGCGTTTCACCAATTGCATCCATACCAACAATACATGCTTCCTCATTAAGCCAACTTTGCCCAAATACAACCGCTTTACCGTTACAATTTAACGTAACCTCTCGACACCAAGCCTGTTCAGAAAGCTCTGTACGTAGCGCATCTGGGGCGCATCTGAACTCATTAGCAAGTACAGTCACAGAAAATCTTTCACAAGTTTCTTTTAGTCTTGCGGTCAGAGACTGGGTCTCTAATAAATAGGGAGAAAGTGCAGGCTCAATATCTACCAACTGCGTGTTCTTCAGCCATGAGCGCTCTAAAGGTAATAGCAAAGGCAACGTTCTATTTCCGTTTTAAAAATTCGCCGTCATCATAGCAGAGCCGAGGCTTTCTAAAAAGTTTATGTTTGTGCTGAAGCCAGCTGTAAAATCAACGCAATTATGTATAAACTAAGTAAAAAGTAATTTGCATTAGGATACCTGATAAAACATGAGACTGTTGGCTGTTGTACTCACTTTGTGCATTGCATTAACCGCGGCTTCCCCTGTAAAAGCGGATTCGACTATTGGGTATTTCGGGTTTGAGCCAGATATCATCACGAATTATATAGGCCAATCTAATAAAAAGCTTGGCTATGTCCGAGTCACTGTTGATCTAATGCTGAATGATGTCGCAAATATCGCTGTGGTTGAACACCATACACCTTTACTAAGAGATGCAATAGTACAGATCCTAAGTAAAGAAAACGAAGAAACCATTAAGTCATTAACTGGCCGAGAAGAAATCAGAAAGCGCTGTGCTGAAAAGCTAAAAACACTATTAAAAGAAGAGACTGGGCAGGAAATTGTTCGAGATGTGCTTTTTACGAAATATTTATATCACTAAGCGAGCCAACTCTTACAAGAACTCGGAAGCGCTTGCTCCCGAGTTCGAAGTAACTAGCTATTCTCTTTGAGTTGCCTGTTGATAGGCCAAAATACCGCAACCAACATACCTGATAGCAATCCAAACAAGTGCGCCCAGTTAGCCATATTGATGAAAAACATATCCGTAAACCCAAACAACATCCAAAGCAGCATAAAACCAATTACAGGCTTAGAAACCAAAGCAGCTCCGGCAGGGTTTCGATGACCAATTACCCAACAAAAACCCAGTAGTCCATAGACCACACCACTTAGTCCACCAAAATTAGCGTCAACGAATAGGAACTGCATAAAATTACTGGTTAAGCCCGTTACAAGGTAAATACAGACTAACGCCCAGAGCCCTAATTTTTCTGAGATTTGCGCCCCTAAATGAAGCCACCAGCTTAAATTAAAAATTAAATGTATGGCGCTAAAATGTATGAGTGTAGGCGCTATCCAAGTCCAAGGTTTATCTAGGGAAAAACGTAGCGCAGAAAAGATGCCATTAGCGTCGCCAAATAGCATGGCGACAAAAACAATAATACTGACACCAAAAACGCCCTGTAATAACCAGTTCAATCCCAAAAAGCGCTTTACTAAGTTTAAGTTTTGGCCTTGGTAGCTAAATAACCCTTGTGTACTTCCTGTTTGCCAAGAAGCCGCTTGGTATAATTCTGCGTCGGGTTGCTCCAAAAACGTTTGCCAAAGACGCATAGCAAGTGCTTCGTCACCGCGTTCTAGCCAAACTTCAACTTGTTGCCCATCGTGACTTTGCAAAACACAATAGATCCCTTGCGTCTTAAAATAATCGACCGCACCCTGTGCTAGTCGTGCATTGTGATAATGGGCTATTAACTTCACTTTTCAATCTCGTTAGGCAACTCACTTGCCCACTGCGTAAAACCACCATCCATGCTGTAAACATCTTCAAAGCCTTGCTCAACTAGGTAGTTCGCAGCGCCTTGTGAGGAAATACCATGATAACACACCACTACAATGGGCTGGTCAAATTCTTTCTCCTGCATAAAATGCGCAAGATTAGCATTAGATAAATGTTCAGCACCTGGAATATGCCCTTGTGCAAAAGTACTTTCATCACGGATGTCTGCTACCACTACATCATCATTGCCTAAAAGCGCTTGCGTATCTGCTACTGAAATATGTTTAAAAGACATGTGTTACCTATTTAATACTAAAACAAAAGACGGCTTAAGCCGTACCGACCTAGCCGCCTTTCTATTATAACTACTCATTCATGCACTAAGCAAAGTTGAGCATTAATCCCAATTCAGAATAACTTTACCTGATTGCCCTGAAATCATCGTATCAAAGCCAGTCTGGAAGTCATCAATATGGAACTGATGTGTAATGATTGGGTCAAGGTTTAAACCTGACTGGATCAAACTTGCCATTTTGTACCAAGTTTCAAACATTTCACGGCCGTAAATCCCCTTGATCACAAGACCCTTGAAGATCACTTGGTTCCAATCCACCGCCATGTCAGAAGGAGGAATACCCAGCATTGCAATCTTACCACCATGGTTCATGCTGTTTAACATGCCCTTAAATGCAGAAGGAACACCTGACATTTCAAGTCCAACATCGAACCCTTCTGTCATGCCAAGGTCTTTCATAACCGTTTCGAGGCTTTCGTTGGCAACATTTACTGCTCGCGTAGCACCCATTTTAGTGGCAAGTTCAAGTCGATATTCATTTACATCTGTGATCACCACATGACGCGCACCGACGTGTTTAGCCACTGCTGCAGCCATAATACCAATTGGGCCCGCACCGGTAATTAGTACGTCTTCACCAACTAAGTCAAATGACAATGCAGTGTGCACTGCATTACCGAATGGGTCGAAGATAGAAGCGAGTTCATCAGAAATGTTGTCGGGGATCTTAAACGCATTATAAGCAGGAATAACTAGGTATTCTGCAAATGAACCTTCGCGGTTAACGCCTACCCCAATGGTGTTACGACATAGGTGAACACGACCAGCACGACAATTACGACAGTGACCACATGTGATATGACCTTCACCAGATACTCGGTCACCAATGCTAAAACCACGTACCTCTTGGCCCATATCGACCACTTCACCTACGTATTCGTGCCCCACAACCATTGGAGTTGGGATTGTGTTTTGTGCCCACTCATCCCATTTGTAGATGTGTACGTCAGTACCACAAATTGCTGTTTTACGGATTTTGATCAATAGATCGTTGTGCCCTACCTCCGGTTTTGGCACATCCGCCATCCAAATTCCTTCTTCAGCTTTCAACTTGGATAATGCTTTCATAGTATTCGCTCGTTAGCTGCACCGGCTTAATGCCGGTGGCAAAATTAAATGACGCCTAGGTCTTTACCAATACGGGTAAAGGCTTCGATTGCTTTGTCTAGCTGCTCAGTCGTATGCGCAGCTGAAATTTGTGTTCTGATCCTAGCTTGGCCTTTTGGCACGACAGGATAAGAGAAACCGATCACATAGATCCCTTCAGCTAACAGTCTGTCAGCCATTTCTGAGGCCACTTTGGCATCGCCTAACATAACCGGAATAATCGCGTGATCTTTACCCGCACAAGTAAAGCCAACAGCTTCCATCTTAGTACGGAAGTAAGCTGCGTTATCCCATAGTTTAGCACGTAGGGCATCACCTTCTTTCATCATGTCTAGTACTTTGATTGAAGCTGTAACAATTGAAGGCGCTAGCGAGTTTGAGAATAAATAAGGACGTGAACGTTGACGTAACCACTCTACGATCTCTTTCTTACCAGAGGTATAACCGCCCGATGCACCGCCAAGTGCTTTACCAAGCGTTCCTGTAATAATATCCACTCGGTCTAATACACCACAGTATTCCGGTGTTCCGCGGCCATTTTCACCAACAAAGCCCACCGCGTGTGAATCATCAACCATCACTAATGCGTCATACTTGTCCGCTAAGTCACAAACCGCTTTTAAGTTACAAATAACGCCATCCATTGAGAATACGCCATCGGTCGCGATAAGCTTGGTTTTCACACCAGCTTCATCAGCAGCAATTAACTGCCGCTCGAGATCAGCCATATCGTTGTTAGCGTAGCGGAAACGCTTAGCTTTACATAAACGCACACCATCAATGATAGAAGCGTGATTTAATGAGTCCGAGATAATCGCATCTTCAGGGCCTAAGATAGTTTCGAATAAACCAGCATTGGCATCAAAGCATGAAGAGTAAAGGATAGTATCTTCTGTTTCTAGAAACTCACTGATCTTTGCTTCAAGCGTTTTGTGAATATCTTGCGTACCACAGATAAAACGCACCGATGCAACACCAAAACCATGATCATCAAGGCCACCTTGCGCCGCTTTAATTAGCTCTGGATGATTCGCCAAACCTAGATAGTTATTAGCACAGAAGTTAATTACACTTTCGCCAGTCGATACTGCAATTTCAGCTTGCTGCTGAGAAGTGATAATACGCTCTTTTTTATATAATCCTTCAGCTTTTACTTCTTCAATTTGTTGCTGAAGCTGGCTGTAGAAGGCCGATGCTCTCATCTGGGAGTCTCCATTTTTTGCACGGTGATAGTAAGCTACGCATCGCCATAGGCGGATGTCATTCTCACTATCAGAAGTTAACGCCTAAGCTTATTAGCTCAAGTTAATTGGAACGTACCAATTCAATCATACCTAGTACGTAAAAAGATATCTTTATTTTAAAAGGTTCACACAATAAATGCACGATTTGCGACAACTGGCAGCAAACTTTATTTTACTCAGACAAACATAGTGCGGCTGGTACCTCCGCCAACGAACCACATACTTTATCCGCGAGCTGTTGTTGCTCTTGACTAAAACTCTGCCCAGACTCAACTAAAATGGCTGTTTTTACGCCAGCAGCGCGGGCAGCCTTGATGTCTGAGACTTTATCACCAATCATAATACTTTGCTTGGGATCCAAGTCATGCTCGGCTATCGCTTGTTGCAGCATTCCGGGTTCTGGTTTACGACAGTCACACTCTACTTTATATCGGCCTTGTGCCTTTTCAGGGTGGTGAGGGCAAAAATAAACACCAGCGATGTCAACACCATGTGCCTTAAACTGCGCGCACATCCACTCGCTTAAGGCGTGAAATTGTGCTTCATCATAATAACCTCGACCAATGCCCGACTGATTCGTCACGATCACAATTTTATAACCGGCTTTGCTAAATGCTTGACAGGCACTAAATACCCCGTCAATAAACTCAAAATCCGCGATTTTATGAACATAGGCGTGATCTTTATTAACAACGCCATCTCTGTCTAAAAATACAGCCTTATGCATTTGTCACAATCCCCTGTTCTTCTATTACCCGCTCAAACATCGTAATTACAGCATCAACGGAAATTTGAGACATGAGTTCGCTACCTTTTACCCGTGTTCCCCAGGGTAATTGGTCTGCGGTTTTGCCCTTTTGCGCAATGAGGTTTTGATGATAAACCTCAACCACATAGTCTTGATACAGGTATGGCCCTGTGCGAGTTGGATTGGAGTGAGCATACAAACCAATCACCGGCGTTCCGACTGTCACTGCCATATGAGCAGGTCCGGTATCAGGTGCTAGCACCAATTCGGCTTGCTCCAACACACAAAGTAGGGTTTTCAAGTCAGTTTTTCCCACTAAGTTTAATAACTCAGCTTGGCTGTGTTGTTGAATTTCGGCTGCTAAATTTTGCTCAAGCTCCGTTGGACCACCCGTTATCACCACCTGAAACCCTAATGCAGCAGCATGATCTGCAACCCTAGCATACCGCTCAGGAAGCCAATTGCGCTCAGCTTTACTTGCCGCGGGGGATATTACAAACACCTTACCTTCAGGTAATAGCGATTTTGCCGCAGCTTGATGAGCTGCCGTCACTGGCATCTGCCATGTCGGCTCACCGCACTCAGCCCCAATTGCACGGGCAAAGTTTTGGAAACCTTCGAGCACATGTGGCGACTGTTGAGGTGCGATCCGCTTATTAATAAACAAGCTGTGTAACTCTTTTGAGCGCCCTTTATCAAAGCCTATTTTTTGCTTTGCAGGAATAACTCGTGCAACAAGATTGGCTCTTAACGCAACCTGCATATGTAGTAATACGTCAAACTTTTGCCCTTTGAACTTTGCCTTTAACGCCTTGAGCGCGGCTTTACCCTGTTTTTTGTCAAATACGACGAGCTCAACACCGGGTAAGTCAGCCAATAACATAGCTTCTACTTTTCCTATCACCCACGTAATTTTCGCTTGCGGATGTGCACGTTGGATCGCCTGTACAGCACTCACGGCATGGCACACGTCGCCAATCGCAGAAAGTCGCAAAATACAAATAGAGGTCAAGGATTTGCTCAAAACAATAGTTCTCATGGAAAGTAACAAGCGCTTGATCTTAAATTAATCAAACAAGTTTGCAAGTTTCACTGAGGGTGAAAAATCGTTAGAATGTCACAATTGACTCTTAAGAATCCTATATTGTGCAAATCACCAAACAGCCGCATAGCTATTTACTAACGCCTTCAGCCCTAGATTATGATATTTCAGAAGAAATGTTTAACCCTGAATATTGGCAGAAAAATAATGCGATTGTCGGCTCGAAAGAAGGCCGAGCAACGGCGTGGTTCGTACGGTTTAATCAAGGCATAGCGGTACTCAAACACTATTATCGCGGTGGCTTAATCGGCAAGCTGTTGAGTGATCAGTATATTTTCACCAAACTAGAAAATACTCGCGTATATCAAGAGTTTGCTTTGCTAGAGCAATTACAGCTAATGGGTTTACCAGTTCCAACACCACTTGGCGCAAGAATTTCGCTTCATTTTGGTATTTATCGTGCAGATATTTTGACCGAAGCGGTGCCTGAAGCCACCAGTGTTTGCGAAGTTTTGCAAGCAAGAGCGCTTAGTGCAAATGAACTGGAAAGTATCGGCCACACCATTGCTCAGTTTCATCGAGCCGGAGCCTATCATGATGATTTGAACATCAACAATATTTTGTTTGATGCCAACGGCAAAGTATTTCTAATTGATTTTGATAAGGGCAAAATCATGCAGCCAAACCCAAATTGGCAGCACGCAAACATGGAGCGTTTGCAACGTTCATTTAAAAAAGAGGCCGGCAAATGGCCGGCCTTTTATTTTGATGAAAATCAATGGCAAGTGTTAACAAAAGCCTACCACAGCGCACGTTAACTCTTTTGTAACTGTGCCTTTTTAATCACATTGGAAGTCGAGCAGCCATCCAAAAATGCTAACACCTCGACTTTTCCACCTTGATTAAGCACATGCTCTGCGCCAGCAATATCCTCCACTTTATAGTCACCACCTTTGACCAAAATGTCAGGGCTGACCATTTCTATCAACTTAGCTGGTGTGTCATTTTCTTCAACACTGCCAAACGGAATAACCCAATCCACAGAAGCGAGTGCAGATAACACCATGGCTCGCTCTTTCAATGGATTGATTGGGCGTTCAGGCCCTTTAAGACGCGAGATTGATTCATCATTATTTAACCCAATGACGAGTCTGTCACCCATCGCTTTAGCTTGCGCTAAATAACGCACATGGCCTGCATGGAGAATATCAAAGCAGCCGTTGGTAAACACAATGGTTTCGCCGTTTTGCTTGGCAAAAGTAATATGCTTAAGCACTTCTTCAAACGGTGTTTGGTAGTGCTCGCCCGTTTCTCTAAGATATTGACCCAGTTTGCGACTCAACTCTTCCGGTGACACCGTTGCAGCACCTAACTTACTCACGGCAATGCCTGCGGCAATATTTGCAACTTCCACCGCGTCTTTAGCTGACATTCCTGCGCCTAACATCGTCGTCAGCGTGGCGATCACGGTATCGCCAGCTCCCGTAACATCACTTACTTCCTGTACTTGAGCTGGGAAATCAAACTTTTCAGTATTGGTTATCAAAGACATGCCTTGCTCGGAGCGCGTCAGCAACATAGCGCCGATCCCCGATGTTTTCAGCAGTTCACGCGCACTAGAGGTGAGTGCCTCCTCGCTGCTTATATCTCCACCAGCAAGTTTAAATTCGTTTAAGTTAGGCGTGATAAAATCAGCACCTTGATAGAGGCTCAAGTCACTATTTTTAGGGTCAATAAGTACCGTTTTACCGGCACCTTTAGCCACCGCAATCATTTCTGAAATGGCGCACAAAGCGCCTTTGTTGTAGTCGCTAAACAACACAAAGTCATACTTATCAACTTCTTGTTTCAGACGCTCAAGCAGGAGTTGACTGTGAGATAACTGAAAGGGCTCTTCTAAATCGAGTCGGACTACTTGCTGATGACGGCTGATCACACGCATTTTTGCGATAGTCGGCAGCTCAACGACGTTAACTAGGCTAGATTCAATGTTTTCTTTGGTAAGGATAGCCTCAAGCGTTTTGCCATTATCATCTTCGCCGATAAGCCCAAGCAAACCCACTTTACCATCTAGGTGAGCGATGTTTTTGGCAACGTTCGCCGCACCACCAGCTTTGTCTTCCAATGCGCTGACTTTCACCACAGGCACTGGAGCCTCAGGAGAAATGCGCCCGGTATCTCCATGCCAATATCTATCCAACATCACATCGCCAACCACCAATACCTTGGCTTGATTTAGCTGTTGAAGCGCCGTTAACTTCATGCCTTTTGCTCCGCCGCAACCAGCATATCGACCGCTTCGCATAGCCAGTGACCAATAAACATATGCGCTTCTTGAATACGCGCTGTCTCGTCGTTTGCGATAATAATCGGTAATTTAGCAATATCCTTCACTTTGCCACCAGTTCTACCAGTCAGTGCCACGGTAAACGCGCCAATTTCATTTGCGGCTTGAAGTGCCAAATTGATATTAGGGCTCGTACCTGATGTGGTTAACCCAATCACCATATCTTCCGGTTTACAAAGTGCCTGAACCTGACGCTCAAATACGGAGTCAAAGTGATAGTCATTGCTGTGCGCAGTCAAAATTGAGGTGTCGGTAGTTAATGCAATCGAAGCCAAAGGACCGCGCTCTAATTTGTAACGCACCACAAATTCTGCAGCTAGGTGCTGCGCATCTGCCGCGCTGCCACCATTACCAAACCAAATGACCTTACCACCGGCTGCTAACGTGCTTTGGCATGCTTCAAGTAGCTCAACACATTCTTGGTGATAGTTTGCCATTGTTTCAAAAACATCAACATGGCGCTGTAAGCTTGCGAAGTAGCTTTGTGCTACTTGTTCATTCAATGACATATTTGTTCCTAAACTATTCTATGCTTGTCCCGCGTGATACTTACCAGTATACATGGACTGATAACCAAGTGTAATTCTCACCGAAGACATCTTTACCCAAGGTTAATTTCGTTTCGATTTGCTTGCTATAGGCTTCACCAATATGTGCCAGCTCAAACTCGTAGCCACGTTCGTACTCTGCGCCAAGCTCACCAAGTTCATTCAAATAATTACTTTCATTATCGATAACTGAAAGTTTAGCTCTCCATAATGAACGATAATCTGATTGGTAAGTACCTTCTAAAACGTGAATTTGCGTCGGTGCACCATCACCGAACTGGCGATGGTTTGCAGCAAAATGCCCAACGCCAAATCCGTCGATCGTATTGCCATAAGTATCGTAAATTTCGTTTACATACCATAAGCTTTCCATATCAGTAAACTCATAGCGTAATGAAGTCGTTGAAGTCATTTGAGGGAGAAAAACGCCAACATTGACAACCGTATTACCAAACAAATAGTTTTTATGGTTATTGCTATCCTCACCACCGTATTCTAAATACCATTGTGCTTGAGTGCCGTAATTTGTGGTAAAGCTGGTCGTGATAGTTGCCCATTGATCGCCCAGTTCATCATCTTGAGTGAGATCACCTATCTTATTATCGTTTCCAACAGGGTCAAAATATGCCTTAACAAAGTCCTTAAAATCTACTTTTCTAGGCCCGCCTCCGAATTGCATGACTCTGTTTAGACCGATTTTCCATCCAGCTAATGGCTCTATACTAAAGTGACTACCCGCTATTTTAGGTGTTCCATCGTGAAGCGTGCCTTGAAAACGAATCCCGTCATGGACTTTCTCAAGTTCAGAATAAAACAACTCAAAATCGAAGTTCCACCAATTTCGAATAGGCACAACTAAACCCAAAGAAGCTGATAATGAAGGTCTAGCGTTATTAGAATATACCTGAGCCGAATGCTTAAATGGTGAAAACCAATGTTCTTTATATCCTAAATTAAGCTGCAAATTACCGTAGGACATGCCATAAAAAGTATTGTATGGAACAAGTTTGTTTGCATCTACTCGATACTCAGCACCAATTTGTAGAATACTCGAGTCGCCTCCTCGCCAAACACCACCGAGCCCCAATTCAGCATACTCACCGCTGTAATTACCTCTGTCGTTGGCAATTTGTTTTTCCTCACCACTATCAACACGTAGTGTTATCGACCTTTGCGTCAACGCATCATCCTGCAAATAAGGTGCAATTCCCTGACTAATACTCTGTTGTAATGTGGCGTCAATATGCCTAAGCTTCATCAAATGCATCTTGATTTCACTGATACGGTAAGGCTTTGCCATAGGCGTACCAACGGTCAACGCAAACATTTTATCGATTTGATATTCCAACAGCGGATCTTGCCCAATGGGTAAATAGGCTGTTGGGCTCGCAAAAGCGAGATTCGAAGCTAATAAACTACAGCAAGCGAGTACTCGAGCTAAATTCATTTTGTTATTCCATTACTTTTAATGCGCTAAATACTACCAAACCAAAAGCCCATAGGCATCTGTTGAGCTGTGTAAAATTGTGTTGTTCATTCAATTTCGCCCAGGAACAAGGTAAAATACTGATTTTTGAGCTTAAGCGACTCCTATGGCGCGCCGACTATATTCCTTATTGTTGCTAGTATTAGCACCTATTTTATTGAGTTATCTGTATTTTATTAGAGGTAGGAAAAACCCTGACTATCGAGCTTATTTTACAGAGCGTTTAGGCTTTAACCTAAACAAGCTGCCGCCACATGCTGTTGTGATCCATTGCGCCTCCGTTGGTGAAGTGCTTGCAGCCACACCTCTCATAAAATCAGTACTTAAAGAACAAGCTGCAGCTCCAATCATTGTCACTTGTAACACCCCAACAGGTAGAGAAGAGATAACAAAAGCTTTTCACAGCAATATACAAGTACATGTCTGTTATTTACCTATAGATTTTGCTTTTGCGGTCAGAAAATTTTTCAATACCTTGAAGCCCAAACTCCTTATTGTGATGGAAACTGAGCTGTGGCCTAATCTTTTTCATTATGCCAAACAAAACCAATGTAAAACCTTGGTAGTCAATGCCAGACTCTCTGAAAAGTCATACCAAGGTTATAAAAAGCACGCTTGGTTAACGAAAGGCTTAATGCACAACATAGATCTGCTTGCAGCCCATAATGAAGAAGACGGCGAGCGTTTTATCAAGCTTGGGCTTGTTCAATCTAAACTTCACATTACCGGCTCAATCAAGTTTGATATTTCAGTCACTGAAGAAGAAACTGCAAAGGCAAAACAGTTTCAAGCAAATTACCCCGAGCGGTTAATTTGGCTTGCTGGATCTACGCACCCTAAGGAGCATGAACAAGTCATCGCTGCACATCAGCGAGTATTAAAGCAAGTAAGTAATGCGTTACTCATTATCGCGCCTCGTCATCCCGAGCAGTTTCAAGCAGTTGCTGACCACCTCAGTAAGCAAGAGATCGCTTTTACCAGAAAGAGCAGCGACAACATAAACACAGAAGCCTCGGTCTTGTTAGCGGATACTTTAGGGGAATTAAAGTGGCTATTTGGCAGTGCCGATATCGCCTATATTGGTGGTAGCTTGATTGCGCGCGGCGGTCATAACCCGCTAGAAGCGGCGGCTCACGGCGTACCTATTTTAACTGGCCCACATACCTATAATTTTGCGCATATATATCCTCAACTTATCGCGCAACAAGGTGCCATCGTAGTCGATGATGAGGACAAGCTTGCGGCTGAAATTATTACTCTATTTGAAGATAAATCGCTTCGAATGCAAATCGGTGCTAACGCTCAATCGGTACTAGTTGAAAATACCGGGGCTATTGCTAAAACCATGAAACTAATCAATAAGAGCTTGGAATAATTCATGAATACAGTCATCTCTACAATGCAAAACTGGGTTAGCCAAGTCATTGTGAAATACAACTTTTGCCCGTTTGCTCGACAGGAAGTCGAAAGTAACAGCATTCATTATTTCGTGTCTCAAGCGATAAGCCACGACGATGCCGTGATGGATATGTTAGAGCAGTGCTCAGGGTTAAACCATGAGCCAGAGCGAGAAACAACACTAATTATATTTGATAAAGGTTTTAGCAATTTTGACGACTTTTTGGATCTCGTCGGCCTAGCAAACGCTTTATTAGTCGCGCAAGGGTTTGAAGGCACTTATCAAATTGCTACTTTTCACCCAGATTATGTTTTCGCTGATAGCGATGAGCATGATGCGGCAAATTACACTAACCGAGCACCATATCCTACACTCCACTTGATCCGCGAAGAAAGCATGGCTCAAGCATTAGCTGAATATGACGACCCGGAGCAGATCCCGGAAAATAATATTCGTCTGGCAAGACGAAAAGGGGAAGCGTTTTGGCAGCATTTGCTTCAGCAATGCCACAAGCCTAAATAGTCAAAAGGCTGGTTTAGCCAGCCTTTTCTTGTAAGATTTTGGAAGTATTACTTTTTCACCCAGCTGCCATTTACTTGAATATAATGACCTGATTGCGTTTTGTTATACGCTTTTTTAGCCGCTAAAGCCTCTACTTGCTCAAGCGTGATCCCGTTCTTTTTCGCTAATTGCTGGTATTTCTGTTTGCGCTTTTCATTCACTTCATCAACTAGCTGCTGTACGCCTTGACCATTTTTTACTACACCAAGATAGCCTGATGTAGTCTCACCAACCAAACCCTGTGATTTAGCATCGTCAATAGAAATTGCGAATGCGGCGAAGCTCATACTGAGCCCAATTATTAGGGTAGAGATTGCTTTAAGCTTCATAAATCCTCCTTAGAATAGCTCACTGTCTTCGCTGAATAAGTTGTCGAGTTCTTTATCCACCTTCACGCGGATCTCGTGATCTACTTTTACATTTAAGTTGATCGTTATGGGCTCTTTGGTTTCCACTTGCACCTTATGAGTACAAGCACTCAACACCAATAAAGCTGATATCACTAGCATCCATTTCATTCACTAACGCTCCTCTTTATTTAACGCATTTTCCACTTCGCGCGTGATCTCGTCGCTCAAGCGTAGGGCTCGTAATAAGGTAAACACATTTTCTGAGTGTGTATAGTTAAAGTTTACTGGTTGTTGTTGGAGTTTGTTAATTCCTGTAATTTTAACATCTAAGTCCAACCAGCCGTCTTCACTTAAATTTACGCCACTACTCAATTGCTCAATGGTCAACTCGTCAAGTACACCAATCACCGTTTGTAAGCTAGGTTGCTGCTCTTTTAACGCATTAATTGATGCATTGTTTTCAACCTTTAACAGCCCTTCACCAACATTATGGATATGACCAGATTCAATACGTACCCCAGATGAAGACACTTGTACTGGTAACTTGCCTGAGATCAGCCCTCTCAGCTCAACGCCTGCATCATGCCCAGAGGCGGCAATAAGATCTAAACTCAGTTTATCTAGCGATACTCGAACGACCTGCGGCGTTGGGACCAAACTAACTTCATCAACCCCCACGTTACCGGCAAAAACTTGTGCGTTAATATCTTTTAGTTTAGCCACGCCTGCTTCGCTGAGCAGTTGGCCTGTTATTGCTTGAACGATAACACCAGCTCTCAACTCTTCAACGCTCAGTGTGGTTGGCTTGAGTTGAATATCTGCTGAACTTAATAGACCAAAGACATCAATCGTTGCATTTTGAATAAGCCGTTCATTAAATAACGCAGAGCCATTTTGAACGCTCCCGTCTAAGGTAAATATGCGCGTGGATAAATCCCCTTCGAGTATTGCATAGAAGTTACCATGGGTAACTTTTAAGTTCGGTAAAAGCGCGTCAATATATGGCTGAAGTTGAGTGAGCTGCTGCTTGGGCACGTGTAATTGTGCTGGATGTTTTAAGCTTGAATATTGATGCTCAAGCAACGCCTTGACACCATCAATATTAATCACATGTGACGCCATCAATCCACGGCTTTGCTGCCCTTTGCTATCAATGCTTACGTTTTTCAAACTGAAATCGGCTAAGTTAACTTCTGCTACCTTGGTATCGCCAGACAGGGTTGAAAAGATTTCTCCTGTCGCGACTGAGCCTTGCCAGTGGAGCGTCTGCGCTAACTCATTTAGTTTGTAATTCTGCTGTTGTATTTGTGTACTGGTTAAGGTGAGGTTGATATCAAAATCGTGTGTAGGCTCAAGCACAACTCGCCCGCTCAACGCACTCTGTTTTGCTGTCACATTCTCAACACTCAGGTTTTGCAGTGTTGAATCAAGCGTTATCGCAAAACTCATTCCTTCAGGTAAGACTCTGTGTAGTAAATGCCCACTTTTGAGTTTTGGCACATCTAGCTGCGCATGTAAGTCAAACGTCAAAGATGGATTATCAATCACCAAATCTGATGTCGATAACTGGGTTGAGAATATGCTCGGCTGAGCCTCAACTGTAATTAGCTCGGTTGGATCACCCAATATTTTGAAGCGGCTATTGAGCTCAAGGTTCTCAGCAATAACATCTTGCAGTGTAAGCTTTTGAAGGTCACTTGTGATTTCCCCGCTCATATCAACAAAATTTGGCCGCGCATTAAGCGCTCCCGCCAGTGTATGCGCGCCCCACTTTTCATCGGCAAATTCAAGGCGAATATCACCATTGACGAAAGGCTCAGTTAAGTCGACTGCCAACTCGTTAACTTCAAGCTGTAACGGTTTATCTTTACCTGTCACTTCAAGTAAATCTGTCGCGATTGAATCGGCAGAAATAGTAATTTCACTCGGTAAACGGAGCTGCCAAGTGGTCGGTAACAGTTTGTTATATTCAGAAGTAAGACAATTAAGCGTTGATTTCGCTGAAATCGGCTCGGCAAGTGCTATCTTCCCCTGCTGCGAGGCTAAATCATACCGCCCTGACACAGCGCCTATATACGCAGCACTACCTTTACACTCAACCCGTTCGAGCGCCACTAAAGTCTCAAGTTCTAGCTCTGCGTCCATAGCTAGACCATCGAATTCAAGTTTGCTAGTTCCTGAAAGGGCTTGGATCTGAGGAGGTAACAAAGCACTGAGGTACTTGCCACTTAGGTCAATATTTGCAGCAATACGCTCTGGCTGCAACGTAACTTCTGCAGCAATGTCACCTGAAACTACAAATTGATTCAGTTCGGACTCCGAAATCGACACAACTAATGGCTTTGGTAATGGCTCGCCAGAAATAGACAGCTCAGCAACATGCATTTTGGGTCTGGTGATGTCGAGTGGCAACGCAAGGCGCTGTGGTTTAGTTGCACCTGACTTTTTGGGCGGAAGAAGTTGCATGTCTGCTTTTTCAATATTGACTTGTTGCATGCTGAGTTGCGCGTCATAAAGCTGGGCATTAAACGCATCCGTCTGCACACATGCTTTTGTAATATGGATACGATTGAAGCTCGACAAACGCCAGTCAAGACAACTGATCTGAAGTTCATTAACTGGTATAAAATGTTTAATGGCCCAGAGCGACAAAGGGACTCTGGCAAAGTATACACCCACTAAAACACTGAGTATCAACACTAAGCTCCAAAGCCATTTTTTCATTCGTATCCCTAAAACATGATTGCTATTTCCCTTTCAGTGTACCCGATAGATAATTATCGAGCTATGAATAAAAAAGGCCACCGAAGTGACCTTTTTCAAATATATGTCGTGTTAGCCTACTAGCTTACGCGCATTGCGGAACATACGCATCCAAGGGCTATCTTCTTGCCACTCATCAGGGTGCCAAGAGTTTGCTACTGCTCTGAATACACGCTCAGGGTGCGGCATCATCACAGTTGCACGGCCGTCTGTTGACGTCATGCCCGTAATACCAGCAGGAGAGCCATTCGGGTTAGCTGGGTACTGAGTGGTTGGATCACCGTAGTTATCGACAAACTTCACAGCAACTGAACCTGAATTCAGTGCAGTTTGTACCGCTGCTTCACTTGCAAACTCAGCATGACCTTCACCATGTGATACCGCGATTGGCATACGAGAGCCAGCCATACCATCAAAGAAGATTGACGGGCTTTGCTGTACTTCAACTAAGCTGAAACGCGCTTCAAAACGCTCTGACTTGTTGGTGACAAAACGTGGCCAGTTTTCCGTGCCAGGGATCAGCTCTTTTAATGTAGAAAGCATCTGACAGCCATTACACACACCTAAGCTGAAAGTATCTTGGCGTTGGAAAAAGCCTTGGAATTGCTCGCGTGCTGAGTCATGGAATAGGATTGATTTAGCCCAGCCTTCACCAGCACCTAAAACGTCACCGTATGAGAAGCCACCACATGCCACTAGGCCTTTGAACTGCTCTAGTGTTAAGCGACCTTCAAGGATATCACTCATATGTACGTCAATTGCCGCAAAGCCAGCGCGGTTAAATGCTGCTGCCATTTCAATATGTGAGTTAACACCCTGCTCACGTAAGATAGCAACTTGCGGCTTCACCCCTTTTGCAATGTAAGGCGCTGCGATATCTTCGTTTAGATCAAAGCTTAGTTTAACGTTTAGGCCCGGATCTTTGTCATCGAATTTAGCGTCAAACTCTTGCTTCGCGCAATCTGGGTTATCACGTAGTGCTTGCATCTGGTAAGTGGTTTCTGCCCAGATAGTACGAAGCTCTGTGCGAGTATTTTCAAGTACTGCCTGACCGCCACGAGTAAAGATAACCTTGTCTTCACTGTTTAGCGTACCGATGCGATGTGCAATATCAGCAATACCGTGCTCAGCAAACACCGCTTCAACCGCAGCGATATCGTCATTGCGAACTTGCAATACTGCGCCAAGCTCTTCATTGAATAGCACTTCTAAGTCTGTACCTTGCAGCGCATCTAATTCAATGCTCACACCTGTGTGGCCTGCGAACGCCATTTCCGCAGCAGTGGTGAATAGACCACCGTCAGAGCGGTCGTGGTAAGCGATAAGCTTGCCAGACTCAACTAATGCTTGTACCGCATTGTAGAAGCCTTTTAACAGCTCAGGGCTGTCAACATCAGGTGTCTTGTCGCCAAGTTGCTTATACACTTGCGCTAAGCTTGACGCGCCAAGACGGTTTTGACCAGCACCTAAGTCAAGTAAGAATAGGCTGGTTTCACCCTTGTCTGTACGAAGCTCAGGCGTGACTGTTTTGCGAATATCTTCAACACGACCAAATGCAGTGATGATAAGTGATAATGGCGCAGTCACTGACTTTTCTTCGCCATTCTCATCCCACTGAGTCTTCATCGACATTGAGTCTTTACCAACTGGGATTGTAAGGCCTAATGCCGGACATAATTCTTCACCAACCGCTTTAACCGCTTCGTAAAGACCTGCATCTTCACCTGGGTGACCCGCAGCCGCCATCCAGTTTGCAGAAAGCTTAATGTTGTTGAGGCTACCGATATTAGCACCAGCGATATTAGTTAACGCTTCTGCTACTGCTAGACGAGCCGATGCTCCATAGTTAAGCAGTGCCGCTGGGGTACGCTCACCCATCGACATCGCTTCACCGTGGTAAGTATCGTAAGTTGCCGCCGTTACCGCACAGTTAGCGACTGGTACTTGCCAAGGGCCAACCATTTGGTCACGTGCGACCAAACCTGTTACGGTTCTGTCACCAATCGTGATAAGGAATGTTTTCTCAGCAATCGTTGGTAGGCGAAGTAAACGCTTAGCTGCATCTTCAAGCTCAATACCAGCAGTATCTAATGCTGTACCTACTACACGCTTTGACTCAACGTCACGATGCATTTTTGGTGGCTTGCCAAGTAATACGTCTAGTGGCAGGTCCACAGGATTATTATCAAAGTGGCTATCAGCGACTGTTAGGTGGCGCTCTTCTGTCGCTTCACCAATTACTGCATATTGTGCGCGCTCACGCTTACAAATTGCTTCAAAGCGAGCAAAGTCTTCAGCTGCAACTGCCAATACATAACGCTCTTGCGACTCGTTACACCAGATTTCGTGTGGTGCCATGCCTGGTTCATCGTTCGGGATGTTACGCAGCTGGAATTTACCACCACGGCCACCGTCGTCGACAAGCTCAGGAAATGCATTTGATAAACCACCCGCGCCCACATCGTGAATAAACGCAATTGGGTTATCATCACCAAGCTGCCAACATTTGTCGATCACTTCCTGACAACGACGTTCCATTTCAGGGTTTTCACGCTGAACAGAAGCAAAGTCTAAATCTTCGTTTGATTGGCCAGATGCCATTGATGAAGCAGCCCCACCGCCAAGCCCGATGTTCATTGCAGGACCACCAAGTGCGATTAGCTTAGCACCTACAGGGATTGAGCCTTTTTGCACGTGATCTTCACGGATGTTACCTAAACCACCAGCGATCATGATTGGCTTGTGGTAACCACGTACTTCAGCGCCATTATGGCTTTCTACTTTTTCTTCGTAAGTTCGGAAGTAACCCAATAGATTTGGACGACCAAATTCGTTGTTAAATGCAGCGCCACCAAGTGGGCCATCAAGCATGATGTCTAGTGCATTAACAATGCGCCCTGGTTTACCAAAGTTAGTTTCCCAAGGTTGCTCAAAACCAGGAATACGAAGGTTAGAAACCGTGAAGCCAACTAAACCCGCTTTTGGCTTAGAACCACGACCGGTTGCACCTTCATCGCGGATCTCACCACCTGAACCTGTTGATGCGCCAGAAAATGGGGCAATCGCCGTTGGGTGGTTGTGCGTTTCCACTTTCATAAGAATGTGGATATCTTCCTCGTGGTAAGCGTATTCGCCGTCAGTATTTGGGAAGAAACGACCCGCTTTAGAGCCGGTCATTACCGCGGCGTTATCTTTATACGCCGAAAGTACGTTGTCGCTATTGGTTTCGTAGGTGTTTTTAATCATTTTAAACAGCGACTTAGGCTGTTCTACACCATCGATAGTCCAATCAGCGTTGAAAATTTTGTGACGACAGTGTTCAGAGTTTGCTTGAGCGAACATGAACAATTCGATGTCATTAGGGTTACGGCCAAGCTTTTCAAAACTCTCTACTAAGTAGTCGATTTCGTCATCAGCAAGTGCAAAGCCCTGCTCAACGTTCGCAACCGCAAGTGCCTCACGGCCGCCGCCAAGAATATCCACTGAAGACATTGGACGAGGCGTTTCCGTGCGGAATAATTTAGCTGCATCATCAAGCTCTGCATGAACAGATTCGGTCATGCGGTCATGAAGTAACTGTGCAACTTCGTCGAACTGAGCTTGTGTTAGTTCACCCTCAACATAATAAGCAATACCACGCTCAACACGGTGTACTTGCGTAAGACCACAGTTGTTTGCAATATCTGTCGCTTTAGAAGCCCAAGGAGAGATAGTTCCGATCCTTGGTGTTACCAAGATCAGTTTGCCCTCTGGCGTGTGCTCCGTAATAGTTGGTCCATACTTTAACAGGCTGTTGAGCTTAGTTAACTCAGCCTCTGAAAGCTCAGCCGTTAGATCAGCAAAATGCATGAACTCGGCATAAACATTGGTAACTGGTAATTGAGCTGCAGCGCAGGTTTTAAGGATCTTTTGGACTTTGAAATCTGAAAGTGCAGGTGCACCACGTAGGATTAACATAGGTATTTTCATCCGGGGTTAAGGATTGAACGATATCTTTGGGCGCTCATTATAGTGGAAATAGCGCGCGGAATTAACACTAATTTGCCAAAACTAGAAAATATCATGCAAATCTATCATTACCTTAAGTTAATTCGGCTTTTGCAATTATGATTTTGCTGCGGTAAGTTGAGATTTCAAGCGCAAAAGAGAACCTAGGTCATGTTTAAATACGTCTTTATGTGCTTTGTTGCCATCTGTTTAGTTGGGTGCGACAAAGCCCCTCTTAATCAGTTGCAACATGTAAAACAAAATAAGGTATTACGTGTTGGCACGCTTGCGGGCCCGGGAAACTACTATCAAGGTACTACTGGAGAACAAGGGTTTGAATATGAACTGGCGAGTGAATTTGCCAATGAGCTTGGTGTTGAATTACACATCGTTCCTTACTTTAATCTAGATGAGTTATTTGCACGGCTAGATGCCGGAGACCTAGATATCGTTGCCTCCGCGGTGAGCTTTCACCCATCAAGAACAGCGAAATATCGTTTTGGCCCAACGTATAGAATGATCAGTCAAAAGCTCGTGTACAAACAAGGCAGAGAGTGGCCAAGAGACTTTGATGATATTAAAGCGCCAATTACAGTACTTGCACACAGCAATCATGTTATCGCGCTTGAAGAGGCTAAAACAAGCCATCCTCATTTGAGTTGGGAGGTTGTCTCAGATAAAGGTGAGGAAGAGCTGCTGCAGGCTATCATTGATGGAGAGATTGACTACACTATTACAGACTCACATTCACTGGCCCTATTTAGGCGCTACCACCCGACCGTCAGTATTGCGTTTTCAGTTACAAAAGATGAACATGTGGCGTGGATGATGCGTAACGAAAAAGACGATTCGTTATATGCATTGCTACCTGCATTTTTCGCTCGAGTACAACAAAACAACTTTCTGGCTACGCTTGAAGAGAAGTATTTTGGTCATATCGAAGAGTTTAATTATGTAAACACCTTAGCGTTTGTCGAAGCTGTACATAGCACCCTACCAACCTATCTCAAGTGGTTTAAAAGTTATTCGAAACAGCACAATATCGATTGGCGTCTACTTGCTGCGGTCAGCTATCAAGAATCGATGTGGGATCCCAGAGCTAAGTCTCCTACAGGGGTCCGCGGTATCATGATGTTAACGCAACCCACAGCTAAAAGAGTTGGCGTGACAAATCGTCTTAATGCCCAGCAAAATATTGAAGGTGGCGCCAAATATCTACGTATTTTATTTGACCGTATGCCTGAAGAAATACAGCAGCCCGATAGTACTTGGCTTGCCCTTGCTTCTTACAATGTGGGCTGGGGACATGTGCGAGATGCGCGTAGCATTACTGCAGATCAAGGAGGCGATCCGAATAACTGGGCAGACGTTAAAAAACGACTACCACTACTTACTAAAAAGCGCTACTATCGAAATACAAGATATGGATATGCTCGTGGTGATGTCGCGGTAACGTATGTAGATAATATCCGCCGCTATTATGATGCACTTGTGTGGTTGGAAGATAACGGTGCACTCCTACCTGACAGCAGTAAAGCCTCTTCGCAAACGACTCCTGTTGATAATCCAGACAAAGTCAGAGAAGTCGAAAAGCAACAGTAATTAATATTTACTAAGCTGGCTTGATAAATGCTTCAAAAGGTCATAAATCTGTCACAAGCATAGCGTATTTATACTAAATTAATATCTGGGGAGTTTCCCCAACTAATCTCTCACATTCGGAGGTTCTATGTTGAGAAGACGTCGGAATCATCAATTTAAACGTAACACTAAGTATACGTCGCCAAATCGTCGCCGTGTAATGATGAAAAATGCACATCGCAAAATGCTCCTGCGCCATCGTATTTTTGCGCTAATCCAAATGGAAGAGCAAAGGGATGCAAAAGCAGCCACAGCGGTAGTACAGCCCTAAGTACTACCGTTTTTCAATTTTTTTGCCGCTTTAATCTCTTGGCGTCTGCGCTTAAAAAATGCAGACAGCTTTTCGCCACATACTTCACTCAATACGCCCGATGTAACTTCTAATTGGTGGTTGAGCTTTTCATGCTGTAACAGGTTCATTATCGAACCAGCAGCGCCCGTTTTTGCGTCAGATGCCCCAAACACCACTCTGCTTAAGCGACTATGGACCAGTAAACCGGCACACATAGGACATGGCTCAAGCGTCACATATAAAGTGCAATCTATCAGCCGATAATTTTCAACGACTTTGCCAGCTTCTCGAATGGCAATCATTTCAGCGTGAGCCGAAGGATCATGACAGGTAATCGAACGGTTCCAACCCGCAGCTATCATTTCACCATCTTTCACTACAACAGCGCCGACAGGAATTTCGTTTTCGGCTTCAGCTTTGTCAGCAAAAGCTAACGCCACTTTCATCCAATATTGATCATCTTTTACTTCTGACATGGTAATTTTATTATCTTCCTCATCTAAAATGGAGTATATCACCTCCAGCAGAGCTCTGGTTAAGCTGCTATTCTTAAATAATCATAGTCACCAATACAGCTGCTTTTATAAGCAAACTCAGGATGTTACCAACATCTTTTTAATATTTTGCGGACATTATTGATAATTTTCGCAATTTTGCCGTGGCTCACAGGGTTGGATTTACGCTATAATTCGCCGCTTTTTTTATTTCGTAAGCTCAAAAACACACGGGTAGAATATGAAATTTCCGGGACGCCGTAGGCATAAACACTATTTTCCGGTGGAAGATAAAGATCCGCTTATTAACCAGTTACACGCTGATGATCGGCTAAAAAGGAGCTATATCTGTGGTATAGATCAAATCGTCGTTGATATCGAAGCGAAAGTGGATCAAGCTTTTCTTGATGAGTTCCACTTACAGCGTGGTATGTCACAAGTGATAGACAATGATGTCACCAACGCCCTTTATGATAGGCTAAAACGTGATGACATGATCGACTATGAATTTGCCGGCGGTACCATAGGTAACACCATGCACAACTATTCGGTGCTAGCAGATGATCGCTCAGTCCTACTTGGGGTGATGAGTGAAAACATAAAGATTGGCAGCTACGCCTATAAATTTTTATGTAACACCTCAAGCCGAGTGGATCTGGACTACTTGCAGCCAGTTGATGGTCCCATTGGTCGTTGCTTTACACTTATTGATGACAGTGGTGAGCGTACTTTTGCTATCAGCGCAGGGTTAATGAACCACCTACGTCCTGAGTCTATTTGCCAAACGCTTATCGAAGAGTCCTCGGCATTAGTGATCAGCGCTTACTTGATGCGTACGAGTGGCGACGAAACCATGACACAAGCGACGATGCAGGCGGTTGAGTATGCCAATAATGCTGGCGTACCCGTTGTATTAACACTTGGCACTAAGTTCTTAATTGAACAAGACCCAAAATGGTGGGCTGACTTCGTTGCTAAACATGTTGATATCCTTGCGATGAACGAAGAAGAAGGGGAGGCGATAACAGGCTTTAGCGATCCACTTCTCGCCGCGGATAAAGCATTGGACTGGGTTGATATGGTCATTTGTACTGCGGGCCCCAAGGGGCTATTTATGGCGGGTTATGTTGATGACTGCTGCAAGCGTGTGACTGAATACCCATTGCTGCCTGGTGCTATTCCTGAATTTAATCGCTACGAATTCTCACGCGCAATGAAAAAAGCCCAGTGTGAGAACCCTATCAGAGCATACAGCCATACCGCTCCTTATATGGGTGGACCAGACATCATCAAGAATACTAATGGTGCAGGTGACTGCGCTCTTGCCGCTGTTCTGCATGATATTTGTGCCAATGAATACCATAAGCTGAATGTACCAAACTCAGCAAAACATGAACAAAGTGCAATTACTTATTCATCGCTGGCACAGATAAGTAAATATGCAAACCGTGCAAGCTATGAGGTACTCGTTCAGCATTCACCAAGGCTATCTAGAGGCCTACCTGAGCGTGAAGACTCACTAGAGCAATCATACTGGGAACAATAACGCTCCTTAGACCGTTTAAGATTGGTAAAAATAGCGACTTCGGTCGCTATTTTTATGTTCTATAACTTGGCTGGTATAAATACCTTGGCTTTAAAAAATAGCAGTACCAAGTTCGTTGGATAGATACTCTAATGCTGCAATCCCAGCCAAAGAATTACCAACTTTATCAAGTCCAGGTGACCATACCGAAATTGTAAAACGGTTAGGTACGATAGCGATTATTGCCCCTCCGACACCCGACTTACCAGGCATCCCTACTCGATAACCAAAGTCACCTGCGGCATCGTAAAGACCACTTGTAAATAACAGCGAGTTCATTTGCTTGGTTTGTTTTTTGGTAAGTATCCGCTGTTTTGATAAGTTGCAATATCCCTGACTAGACAGATACGAAAATGACTTCGCCAACTCAGTGGTATTCATTTCAATTGCGCAAAAGTTGAAATATGACCACAACACGTCCTCAACTTCATTATTAAAATTACCAAATGACTTCATCAAATAAGCCATCGCCGCATTTCTATACCTGTGATCATACTCAGACTGCGCCACAACCTTATTAATACACAGCTTGTCGTTACCAGACATCGCTCTATAGCTTTCTAGCATGGTATGAATTGGAGCGGATAAACGAGAGTAAAGTGCATCACAAGTTACAATAGCACCTGCATTTATAAAGGGGTTTCTTGGGATACCATTTTCGAACTCAAGCTGAGTTAACGAGTTAAAAGCAGTACCCGAAGGCTCCTTCCCTACCCGACTCCAAAGCTCGTCGCCATAGCGCTGTAACGCCAACGTCAATGTCATTACTTTAGATACTGATTGAATCGTAAATTTGGCTTCAGTATCTCCGGCACTATAAGTTTCGCCATCTACCGTATGCAGTGAAACAGAAAATTGTTCTAATGGCTGCTCAGCTAAAGCGGGAATATAGTTAGCAACTTTGCCTTGGCGTAACAACGGTTGAACTCGCTGCGCAGCCTGTTCTAAAATTTCTTGGTAATTTGGCATATGCTCGTAATTAAGGCTAGCTAGGATGATTGAGGAAGTGTATCAAAAAAGGCCCCGTAGGGCCTGATGTTTATCTGAAACTAAGATTATTTCAGCTCCATTTCCTGAATAATCTCGTGCGCAATAGGTGGCGTTGTACTCACCGGCTTCTGATGTTTATTGGCTTTTAACTGGCCTTTTCGGTGCTTCAACGCTGCATCGAGCTTTTTAGACGCTTTAGCAATAGCAGGATACATCACTTCGTCTTCACCTTTTACCGATATTCGGCTACCTGCGTAGTTTGTACTTATCTCCGTGTAAAATTGTTTGTGTTCTTTACTGACGATGATGTCTAGGGATAACAACGACGGGAAATGGTTAGCGATCTTGGCAAACTTTTCATGAACGTGGTTTTTAACAGCATCGGTTACATCTACGTGATGGCCAGATAAATTAATCTTCATATGCAATCCTTCTTTTGCGTTTACCCTTAACAATAGTATTGGCACGATTGCTCGATTTCTCAAGAGCCCTAGCAGAAATTTATTACAAAAATTGGAAGGAAGCTGACTCTAATCAAAAAATAGAGAGGTAGAAAAATTACACGCTAATTAGGATTGTTAGAAAACTCAGGCATAAAAAAAGCCCTAATAAGGGCTCTTTCATATTGCATAAACTTTACAATTAAAGGCCTGCACGCTCTTTAATAACAGCAATCAATGCTGAACCACCGTGGTTTGATTCAGCCCATGCTAAATCTTTACCGTCTTCTAATGCGCTTTTTGGAATACTTTTAATAATGTATTCACCAGCATCACTTGCGTTGCTAGCAATAGCATGTCTTAGTAGGTTGTTACCGTTGCACTGGATTGCATCGTAAACATTACGCATTTTAAGGCGCGATGTTTTCAACACGTTACGAATGCGATTTTTATCGTCCGCAGCGATATATTCACATATAGAAAGCGCCAACTGATCGTTTGCACTTACTGGTTTGCTAAAAGAAAAAGCTGCAACAGCGATAGTAGCTGACAGTAGCACGGTAGTTAATTTCATTACACAGACCCTTTAATACTTTATTCGTAGCATATAACTGGCTATATTTTAGCAACCTAAACAATTGTTAGCAAGAAACTCATAGTTTTTTGTTCAGAGTTACGAATTTATAACTATGGTTATTTCTTTCATCAGGTTCGTTACACTCAGTTTCAAGCACTTCCCATTCGGCAACTTGCTCGTAATCAGGAAATTGAGTATCCCCGTCAACTTCTAAATCAATGAAGGTCAAATAGAGCCGCTGAGCATAAGGTAAGAATATGTCATAAATATGACCACCGCCAATTATCATAATTTCGTCACTATCTTCAACTGCACTCAGTGCGGCTTCAGGCGAAGTGACCACTTCTATACCCTCTTTAGTGTAGTCAAGGTTTCTGGATATCACTATGTTTCTGCGGCCCGGCAGCGGCCTACCAATAGACTCAAATGTTTTTCGGCCCATAATCACAGGCTTACCTAGCGTAACCTTTTTGAAATGTTGAAGATCTGCTGGCAAGTGCCACGGCATATCGTTATCTTTTCCGATAACACGGTTATTTGCCATCGCAGCTATCATTGAAATTACCACAACGCACCTTTATAGTATTTTAGTATTGGTTTTTCACACGCAATTAGCATGCAAGATGTTCGGTTAGTATATCATCTTCAACACAATTGCGGCGAGAATACTGAGTTGAAGTAATATACCGTTCAAATAGGCATAAAAAAGGCCCATATAATGGGCCTTTTAAAATAAACTCAATGCAGCTTAACGCTCGTAAATAACTTCAACATCGTAGTCGTCGTCATCCCAATCATCCCAGTCATCATCATCGCCCTTATCATTTTTAGTTGCATGTCTGTGGTATGTATCCCACTTAAATTCAACTTCTTCTTGCTGCTCTTCTTCGAATTTATCTTTTGGCATGCTTTCAAGAAGGTTCATGATATCAAAGCACAAAGGTTGCGTATTTAACTTGTTTGCAGCAGAGATCATATAAAAGTTTTCAGCGTCTAGCTCTTCAGCAATACGGGCACATACTTCTTCTCTTTCTTCTTCAAGCAACAAATCCACTTTATTTAGCACTAACCAACGAGGCTTTTCCGCTAATTTAGGGCTATATTGATGCAGCTCGTTAATAATAGCGAAGCCATTCTCAACAGGATCACTACCATCAACCGGCATCACATCAATAATGTGCAATAACACTCGACAGCGCTCTAAGTGCTTTAAGAAACGAATGCCAAGGCCTGCACCGTCCGCAGCACCTTCAATTAGGCCTGGGATATCAGCAATGACAAATGACTTGCTCGCCTCAGGTCTTACAACGCCTAAATTAGGCACTAACGTGGTAAATGGATAGTCAGCGACTTTTGGTTTGGCAGCAGATACACTGCGGATAAACGTAGATTTACCGGCATTTGGCAGACCTAACAAGCCGACGTCTGCAAGCAGCATTAATTCTAAGCGAAGGTTACGAATTTCACCTTGAGTACCTAGGGTTTTCTGTCTTGGTGCGCGATTAGTACTTGACTTAAAACGCGTATTACCAAGGCCATGATATCCACCTTTCGCTACGATCAGCTTTTGTCCATGCTTGGTTAAATCACCAAGGCATTCTTCGGTATCAACATCAGTAACACGAGTACCTACAGGCACTTTGAGTACCAAATCCTGGCCTTTCTTACCGGTGCAATTTCGGCCTTGACCATTAGTACCGCGTTCGGCTCGGTGAAAGCGTTCAAATTGATAGTCGATAAGCGTATTTAAGTTTTCATCAGCCTCAAGGAATACACTCCCGCCATCACCGCCATCACCTCCGTCTGGGCCACCATCTGGCACAAACTTTTCGCGGCGAAATGAAACGACACCACTGCCCCCATCTCCGGCTTCCGCTCTAATCTCTACTTCATCGACAAACTTCATGGTTTAAACTCTTTAACTCTGCCTGAATTCACTACATCATTATAGCAGCAGCGACAAATCGCTCCTAATACCAATTGTATTAGTACGCCTTGATATAGCTAATTTGGTAATTGATGTGCTGAAAACAAAAAACCCCGCCTAAGCGGGGTTTTTTAGTATTTAATACCGATTACTCAGCAACGATGCTAACGTATTTACGGTTTAAAGGACCTTTCTGCTCAAAAACAACTTTACCGTCTGCTTTTGCGAAGATTGTGTGGTCTTTACCGATACCTGCGTTAGTACCTGCGTGGAAACGTGTACCACGTTGACGAACGATGATGTTACCCGCTAAAACTGACTCGCCACCAAAACGTTTAACACCTAAGCGTTTACTTTCTGAATCGCGACCGTTACGAGTACTACCAGCTGCCTTCTTATGTGCCATCTCTCTGTACCTCTAAAAATTAAGCGCTAATGCCAGTGATTTTAACTTCAGTGAACCACTGACGGTGGCCCATCTGCTTACGAGAATGCTTACGACGTCTAAACTTAACAATCTTAATCTTCTCGCCACGACCGTGAGATACAACTTCAGCTGTAATTTTACCACCGTTAACAAACGGTGCACCGATCTCGATCTTTTCACCATCAGCAATTAGAAGTACTGAATCAAATTCAACTGCTGCACCAGTCTCAACGTTTAGCTTTTCTAAACGAATTGTTTGACCTTCAGTCACACGGTGCTGTTTACCACCACTTTGGAAAACCGCGTACATAATTAACTCCGTCTGTGCGCCCTCAAATCGACGCAACTTAATATTCTTCAATAGGGCGCGAAGTTTACGCTAATGCGTATCTTGGCGCAAGAGTAAATTTGAAGAAAGTGAATAAAATTTAGCTCGTATGAGGGCAATCAAATATTTTCACCTATTCTAGTCAAAAAAATGTCAAAGCCAAGCTCTTTTTTCTCTCAATTCATAAGACAAGAGGCGAACCTATGATTTACCTATTACAGCTCCAAGCGAGATTTCATCGTACCTATTTCAGTCATTACGCAACCTTTAAAAGAACAAAAAGTAGGCATAAAAACGTTTTTTTATAAGCAACTACGACAATTTATCGAGTCGACGATTTTTTTGTAGTACAATCGCCAAGTTTATTCATTTTCGGTTAATAGATTGGCTCGGAGCGCAATGGATATAAAAACTATCCAAAATTTGGTTGAGCAAGATATGCTTGACGTCAACCAACTTATACATCAACAAATGCAATCTGATGTTGCACTTGTAAAACAGCTAGGTTTATACATTGTAAATAGCGGAGGAAAACGTATCCGCCCAATGTTAGCCCTTTTGGCCGCGCGAGCATTAGGTTACGAAGGTGATAAGCATATCACGCTAGCGACAATTGTAGAGTTTATTCATACTGCAACCTTACTCCATGACGACGTGGTTGATGAGTCATTGATGCGCCGTGGAGAACCGACTGCAAATGCAGAGTTTGGAAATGCAGCAAGCGTATTGGTCGGTGATTTTATCTACACTCGCTCATTCCAGTTGATGGTCAGTTTGGGCAATATGGAAGTCATGCAGATTTTGGCCGATGCGACTAATATCATCGCTGAAGGCGAGGTGTTACAGTTAATGAACTGTAATGACCCAGATACAACTGAAAAGAGTTATATGCAGGTTATCTACAGCAAAACGGCAAAGCTATTCGAAGCTGCAACTTTGCTACCTGCAGTGGTGTTAGAGCAACCAGACGAAATTAAAACTGCACTTAAGCTTTACGGTATGCATTTAGGCACAGCCTTTCAACTTGTAGACGATATTCTTGACTACAGTGCTAACGCAGAGCTGCTAGGCAAGAATATTGGTGATGATCTCGCCGAGGGGAAACCTACGCTCCCGCTTATTTATGCAATGCAGCATGCAAATGCCCAACAGTCAGCTCAGATCAGAACAGCTATCGAAAGTGGTAATGGGCTTGATTATCTTGAAGATATTTTAGCAACATTGGCTGAAACTAAAGCGCTTGACTTCACAATGGCTAAAGCCCAAGAAGAAGCTCAAAAAGCAATTGCACAATTAAACGTTTTACCAGATTCAGTACATAAAGAGGCCCTAATAGGACTTGCTGAGCTGTCTGTTGATAGAGAGTACTAATCGTTCCTTAGCGAGTTTATGAGTTCTAAAAAGGTCGCTGATGCGACCTTTATTTTTCTTATTTTTCTGGTGGTCTGTAACCTTCAATTTCGACTTCTTTATCTTCAAATAAAAAGCCGACCATCTGCTCTTCAAGCATTTGCCTATGCTCAGGGTCCATCATGTTAAGATGCTTTTCGTTAATAAGCATGGTTTGCTTATGCTGCCATTGCTGCCAAGCTTCTTTGGAGATGTTATTAAATATGCGCTCACCAACTTCTCCTGGATACAGTTGAAAATCCAGTCCAGGCGCTTCCTTTTGTAACTTTTGACAAAATACCGTACGTGCCATGAGTATCTACCTCTTCAATTTTAATCGTGCACTCAATGAGAGTCAGCACCAGTGATAGTGTCAGTTTACCCTATTGCGGTTAATACTTTAACCAACTTTTTAGTCGGTGCAGCGAGCCCAACCTCTGGCGGGTTCCGAGTATCGAACCACAGCAGTTGCTGATCATGTACACAATCTGGCATGCTTTTTACTTCCACAACCACAGGGGTAATAGTTAACTCAAAATGCGTAAAAATATGCACAAAGGGTTCAAGTGTATTTGTACATTCAAGTTTAAGTTCTTGCTGCTTAATAAACGCGTCTAGTTCATTTCGCTCTGCAAACTCAAAAAAGCCGAATAACCCACCCCAAATTCCACTCGAAGGACGCTTCTCCATCAGCACTTTATCATCACATTTAATTATTAAGTGGTGAACACGCTTTTTTGGTTTCTCTTTCTTAGGTTTGGGGTTAGGAAACTCTTTTACCCGGTTATTTTTGAACGCTGCGCACTCCTCAACTAGCGGACAAGTCTCACAACTTGGTCTGCTTCTGGTACATACGCCAGACCCTAAATCCATCATAGCCTGATTAAACGCTCTCACATCACCGCTTGGCGTGACGGCATCACTCAAAGACCATAACTGATTTTCGACCTTTTTTACTCCGTACCAGCCCTCAACCATATAAAACCTAGCCAGTACTCGCTTTACATTACCATCGAGTATTGGGTGGTGCTGGCCAAGCGCAAGGGAGAGTATTGCGCCAGCTGTTGAGCGACCTATTCCTGGCAAATCTATAACGGCTTCTAATGTTTCTGGAAATTTGCCATGATATTTATCTCTGATCACTTTGGCGGCTTTGTGAAGGTTTCTCGCGCGAGCGTAATAACCTAAACCAGTCCAATGGTGTAGCACTTCATCTTCTGGCGCATCAGCCAGTTCAATTACCGTTGGGAAGCGCGCCATAAAGCGCTCAAAATAAGGAATAACTGTAGTTACTTGAGTCTGCTGTAACATCACCTCAGAAATCCATACTTTATACGGTGTTTTTCCGAGTTGCCACGGCAGTGTTTTTCTACCATGAAGGTGATACCAAGACACAACTTGCTCACCAAACCACTTAGCTTGTTGCTGGCTAACTTTCATAAACCTGACTAGTACTTGCTACAAAAGCCGCCAGTGTAATCACAATTGCTTTAATAGTCACCACGTAAAATTTCACTCTATACTTGTTTATTGCCAACTGAATGACGATAATGTGCGACCATTTTCACGAGCATAGAAATGACCATGAACGAATCAAGCAAAAGTGCGCTCGAACAGGCGCAGGAAGAAGGCAAGTACATCAGAAAAGTGCGTAGCTTTGTTAAGCGTGAAGGACGTCTTACTAAAGGCCAAGCAGCATCGCTAGAAAAATGCTGGCCAACGATGGGACTGGAGCACCAACAAGGCTTGCTGGACTTTACAGAAGTATTTGGTAACAGCAATGAAGTCGTTCTTGAGATTGGGTTTGGAATGGGTAAGTCGCTCGTTGAGATGGCAAAAAATAACCCACAACAAAACTTTATTGGCATAGAAGTGCACCGTCCAGGTGTAGGTGCTTGCTTGATGGACGCAGATGAACAGGGCATCACTAACTTACGTGTTTTTGAACATGATGCAGTTGAAATCTTAGCGGATTGTATCGCAGATGGCAGCCTTGCTAAATTACAGCTATTCTTCCCTGATCCATGGCATAAAAAGCGTCACCACAAACGTCGCATTGTACAACTGGAATTTGCTGAGAAAATACGCCAAAAGCTTAAAGTAGGTGGCGTGTTCCATATGGCAACGGACTGGGAAAACTATGCCGAGCATATGCTTGAAGTGATGAGTGCAGCCCCTGGCTATAAAAACCAGTCGCAAAGCAATGACTATGTTCCTCGCCCAGATTTTAGACCACTTACTAAGTTTGAACAGCGAGGCCATCGTTTAGGTCATGGCGTCTGGGACTTAATGTTCGAGCGTATTAGCTAAACAACCCCGCTTTATTATGGAGCAGCTCAACAAGCTGCTTCATGCCCATCAGTCCATCTATTTTGAGTACATTCACTAGGAGTTAGCGTTGCAGTTTACCAACCCAAGTTTATTACTACTTCGTAATGAAGAAGAGCTTATTGCCAACAATATTCTGGTTATTAACCATCAGCGCGATGGCTTCCTACATGAATTAAAAGCGCTCAATCCAAATTCGGCAATTCATGCTTTTAGTTTCGATTTTGCAGACCACCTGCACGCCGATAAAGTCAGCGATGTTAAGAGCTATGTAGATCATCAACTACCTCAACTACAGGACATTGATTTAGTTATTTATTATTACCCTAAGTCAAAACCCGAAGCGCAAATGGTATTTGATAATATCCGCCACTTGAGCACAGCTGAAACTAGGTTACTCGTTGTTGGCGAAAACAAAAGTGGGGTGAAAAGTGCGGAGAAACAACTTAAAGATCACGCCGCACACTGTTATAAATTAGAAAGCGCAAAACACTGCATTTTATATGAATTTGATAAGCTTACTGCCAACCTAAGTTTTGATGTAAGCCATTATGTACAGACATTTTCGGTGCGTATCGCCAAAACCGAGTTTACTGCCGCAAGTTTGCCCGGTGTATTTAATCATGGGAAGCTCGACGCAGGTACTCAACTATTACTAGAAAATGTCACCCTTCCCTATAAAGGTAAAGTGTTAGATTTTGGCTGCGGTGCAGGGCTTATTGCCTGCTACGCTTTATTGAACAGCCCAACACTTAAATTCACCTGTTTAGATGTCAATGCACTTGCGCTGTTTGCCACGCAGCAGACCCTAGCTTTAAACAACCTCAGTGCAACCTTGTTACTTAGCGATGGTTTGAGTGAATTGAGCGGTAAATTCAGCCTTATTTTGAGCAACCCTCCATTTCATACCGGCCTTTCAACAAACTATGGTATTGCAGAGCAATTTCTGCATAACATCAAGCGTTATATGGATACCAAGTCTAATATTCAGCTGGTTGCCAATAGCTTCTTGAAGTATCCTCCGATTCTAGAAGCTCATTTCGAACAGTTCGAAGTTGTCACTAAAAACACTAAATTCGCCATCTACAAAGCGCAGTAGTTTACTCACACTAAGGTTTACTTGCTTATATCAAGTAAACCTTAACGCAAACCTACCTTTTATCTTTTCATTTTCAAAGATTTGCTCTACTTTATTATAATGAGTTATTGGATCTCAAAAGCTCTGTGGCCATAGCTAAAGCTGATCATACAGCTGGAATAAGAATGAGTAAGCAATTAACAAAAACAAGCATAAGAAAAGTATTGATCAGCGCAGTGATGCTTGTAACCGCACTGTGCCTCTCTTTATCCATATCTATTTCCACTTACCTCGATGTAAAAGAGCAAAAACAACTTATCATCAACAAAATAGAGATGATAGCCGACATCGTTGCGTTCAATTCTCAGATCACAATTTTGTTTGATGATAGAAAAACCGAGGATGCACGCCTTAAGTCTTTCCAAAATGTAGATATCATCAAAAATATCCATATTTATGCCATGGATGATGTAACTAATAGTCCGGTATTTTTCACCAGCTATAATGCTAGTCGTACACCTCCAGTGCCACTCAAAGTGAATCAAATAGAGGAATTAAAAACCCCGAAGGTCTCAGAAGATTACATAGAGTTAATTAAACCAGTGGTTTATGAAGGCAATATTGAAGGCTATGTTTATATTCGCGGGGGACTTGAGCGGCTTTCTAACTATATAAATAAAAAAATACTGGTAGATATTGCAC
>NZ_JAKEVK010000210.1:0-7752 GCF_022398435.1 Pseudoalteromonas sp. Isolate6
TCGCTACCCACTATAAATAATCAATTGATTAAATAATTTGACCATTGTGAAAAAAAAGACCATTATCACTTTAGGTAAACAAAAAACAAACATTGAATACAAAATGAAACAACCTGTTAAGGAAAGCAACAATGTCAAATACAAATAATGAGCTGATTGTCGTTACGTCCGCGATTGTGCAACTAAAAGCCGCTGCCAAATATAGAAACTTCAACCATGATACGTTCCAAAGTGTTATGTCATTCGCGAATACGGCGGGATTGTACATCGCTTTAATTAAGAAAAAAGAAAGAAGAATTATTTCAGATATGAACGTTTCTGCATGTAATCAATTAGTAAAAAAACTACAAAGTGCAATTTACGATGACGAGTTCGCACTGGAAGAGCTACGCAGTGTCTGCAGAACCAACAGTATATTGTCTGACGTTGCTCTATATGGGCAGGATGACCCCAGTGCTGCATTTATGTCTCTTGTCATTTTTCAAAATAGTCTGTCTAGTACACTGACACCCGCTTCATATCTGATTGACCTGATAACCCCCTACCTACACAAAGCCTATATCACTAGCTTAGAGCCTACATGGGCACAGAATCATCCGCTAGAGTCCCTTACAGCGAGAGAAAAAGAAGTGTACAACTGGATGTCGTCAGGAAAAACAAATAGAGAAATTGGACTTATACTTGGGATCAGTCAGTTTACAGTTAAAAACCATGTTGCTCGTATTCTTGAGAAGCTCAACGCACCTAACCGCTCGGCAGCCTTAGCCTTATGCAATTAATTGAACGATGAGTCCCACTAAAAACACTTAATGGGACTCTCTATAAGGGGTCTGCCAACCATTCATTACAGCAAGATAGGTACTGCTCACTTGAAGCCAGTAATATCTTTTAGCCATTCTCAACAGCCCAAGCGATTAAAAACATCGCCTGTAAAAAACCGATATTAAGCTAGCTCTTGACGAGCATACTTGCCATTTCGAGTTAACGGTAATTGAGACCAAACTTGAAGCCTATCAACCAGCATGTACTTTGGTAATAGTTTAGCACAATGCATTTTCAACTCTAACAGCGTCGGCGCTTTATCTTTAATGGTAATATGCGCGTGTAACTGCTTGTCTTCATTGAGAACAACAACACATTCTGCAACATGTTTATGCTTATTGATCGCATGCTCAACCTCACCTAAGTGAATACGGTAGCCCTTTACTTTCACCATATGATCTTCTCGGCCGTTATACATTAGTTCACCAAACTCATTGTAGTAGCCTAAGTCACCAGTGTTATAATATTGGTTTTCCTGAGCTGGTTTACCCCAATAACCAGCAAATACTGTAGGGCCTGATACACAGATGAACCCTCGCAAACCTTGCGCAAGTTCTTCACCAGTATTATTCCTGATTGTAATAATGCTATTGCTAGCTGAAAAGCCAATAGGTAGTAATTCTGGGACATTCTCACCTATTTCATAATAGGTGCAAACATTAGTCTCTGTTGGGCCATAAAAGTTATAAAGTCGAGCTTGGGGTAATGCTGCCCTTAATACTTTTAGCGCTTTAACCTCAAAGGCCTCTCCTGCAAAAATCACGGTCGTTAGCAACTTGCAACGCTCCGCGAAAAGCGGCTCAGCTTCGAGCATTAACTTAAGAGCGGTAGGTACTGAATACCAGACAGTGATCTGCTGCTGCTCTATAAAATCAATTAGCTGTTTTGGAACGTAACTTAGTAATTCAGACACGAGATGAACGCTAGCACCCGCCAATAAAGATACATAGATATCAAATACAGATAGATCGAAATGCCAAGGTGCATGATTGGCAAATCTATCCTGTTTACTGGGCATTAGTTTAGCCTTTGCCCAGTTAATAAATGCTAAGGCATTCTCATGAGTGATTTTCACTCCTTTCGGCGTTCCAGTTGAACCAGATGTATATAACATATAAGCGACATCTTGATAGTCGACTACCGCAGGGCTGTCTGTTGGAACAGCTTTCATAGCTTCGTTCCAACAGGTTAACGAAGCGATAAAGTCGGCAGTGCCATAGTATTCTTCGTTAAGGACAATCACCCGACACTGAATTGATACATCATGAGTGCATTGATCTAGCTGCTCAGCTGAGGTGATCAATACACTTAATTGACAATCGTTTCTTATTTCTTCAACACGCCTTATTGGGTTTGCCGGATCTATCGGTACATAAATCGCGCCAATATGAGTAACCGCAAGCATCGCAGCTAGTGCCCTACAGGACTTATCCACCCACAGGCCAATCCGATCACCAGGCTTTACCCCCAAGCTACTCAAGTGGCCTGCGAAATGGAAGACAGCTTGGGATAATTCATCGTAATCCATACTTAATAGACCATCATGAACGGCTATTTTGTTTTCTCCGGCTGCGGACATTCCAGCTAGCAAAACCTCACTCAAATTTTTCATAACAAACCTAACCTATTACAAATTAGTTCACGTTGAATATCTGATGTACCAGAGAAAAGCACAGATCCAAGTGCATCTTTAATACTGCTATTCACTCCACCTTCGTCCAAATAACCAAGCGCTCCATGCACACGGATCACATCTAGCCCAGACTGTACAAAGGCTTCGCTGATGGCTAATTTGCTTGTCGCCACTGCTTTTGTATTGTCTACCTCTTTTGATTTTTGCCATGCAGCAAAATAAAGCAGCAACCTTGCACTTTGTAACCTAACCTCCATATCCGCGATACGGTGAGAAACAGCTTGAAACTTACTGATCGTCTTATCACCTTGTTTGCGCATATTTGCATACTCGATGCAAAGATCTAAATCGCGCTGCATCACGCCAATAAACAACGCAAATAAACAACAGCGCTCCCAATCCATTGAAGCTGCAAATATCCTAGCGCCTTGACCCTCATCACCGAGCACATATCGCTTATGTACCTTAACCTCATCAAAGAAAACTTGATTCAACTGAGCAGAGTTCAAACCCAGTTTTTTGTAGCTATTTCCAACTTCTATACCAGGTAAATCAGCGGGGATAACAAATGCAGTTTGTCCGAGATATCCAAACTTAGCGTTAGTCGTCGCATAGGCGATAAAATAATCAGCAACACTACCGTTAGTCACGTAAGACTTAGCGCCTTTGATGATGTAATAATCACCTTCTCGGCGCGCCGTTGTTGCTAACTTTGCTATGTCTGAACCTGCTTCAGCTTCCGAAATAGCATTCGCCGCGATTTTTTCTCCAGAGGTGAGTAGAGGTAATAACTCCCGCTTAATCGCTTCGCTTCCATGCTCATAAATTGGCATGACACAAGCAAAGGTATGTGCAGCACCGGCAAACAAAACGCCGGTATCCGCGCCGCCTTGTCCGAGTCCCTCCAGTACCTTTACTGTGGTTAAAATATCCAATCCCGATCCACAAGGTGAGTATTCACTATCAACAGGTAATCCAAAATAACCGAAGTCACCTAAAGATTTCCATAAATCGAGTGGAAACTCGCCCGGTTGATGGCTTGTAGATCGTAATTCTGACGAATAACTTAGAGCATGCTCAAATAGCGACAGCTGCGCCTCATTCCATTCAAAATTCATTTGTATTCCCCACTTATCCTATTTTTAATTATTGGACTTCAGTCTTAACTTGCCATCTGTTTACGGTCGTATTCTTCGATTGCATTTCTGAAAATAGCAGGCGCTTTCCAGTCCTTACAATCAAAACAACAACCGCCCAATAAGCGTATGACTTCATCCCTAAGATCAGGGTTTTGCATTTGATAGCCAAAGAAAATGGGGTAAATCCAAAAGTAGCGAATAAGATCTGCTGCGATTTGTTGACCTCCGTTGCTCCAATCTCGATAAGCGTAAAAAGGGGCTTTCCAGTCTTGACCATTAACAACCTGTTCAATCGCTTCAGCAGCTCTAATCCCTTCTTTCATTGCGAACGAAACACCGTAGGAGAAAATAGGGTCTAGGAATCTATGTGCGTCTCCAATGCAAAGCCAACCATCACCAACAAATGGTTCTATTCGGTAAGAAAAGTCAGCCATTGACTGAGACTCACCTTGACGTTCGGCATTTTTGAAGCGTCGCTTCAGCTCTGGGCTGATGTGCTCCATGCCCCATTCGATTGCATCATCTGGGTTTTTGCACTCTTTATAATAGAGATCCTTCGGTATAACGACTCCTAAGCTGTCCGTATCTGGAGAAATAGGAATGATCCAAGACCAATGATATTGCTTTGAATATAGGATGGTTGTATTGGTGGAAAACGGCGGTAAATCTCTTTCCACCCCTTTATAATGCGCAAATGAAGCAATTTGCTGAGAGAAGAATTCAATCTGGCGTTTTCCTGCAATGCCTTTTCTTGAAAGAAAGGTGTTTTGTCCACTCGCATCGACTAGCACCTTCGATCTTACTTGATGTTCAATGCCATCGGCTTTATACACAGCCCCAACAACCTTGTCACCTTCTCGAATAACATCAGTTACCATACCAAGTTGATATTCAACGCCGTGGTCAACCGCCTTTTGTTTGATCATATTGTCAAAATCGCTGCGACGCACTTGCCAAGTTGGCGCGAGAATTGGGATAAAGAACTCATTTTTTGATAATGAGCCTATAACGTTTACGCCGGGTTTGTCAGGAAATCCAGCAGCATCCATTGCATCTGCAAGGCCTAAGTCACGAATGATCTGCCCAGCATTACCAGTTAACGACTCACCGATGTGGAAACGAGGAAACTGCTCTTTTTCAATACATAAGACCGACATGCCTTTCTTACGGCATTCAATTCCACATAGGCTCCCAGCAGGCCCACTTCCAATTATTACAACGTCATAATGTGTAAATCCGTTCATTACATAGCCACCTTATTTAAGAAATCTTCAACTACCCAAACAAACTCTTCTGGTCGCTCTGACGCTGAGAAATGACCACAGCGAGACAAGCGTGTCACCGTTGCATTTTCGAGTTTTTCAGCTGCTTTTTCGCTCCACTCTGGAGGAATAATCTGATCATGATTACCAGCGATGAATAAAGTTGGTACCTTAACGCCGTCGAACGTGGTTGCCATTGATTTACGCGCATACTCGTCGAGGAATGAGTGATAAGCAGGTCTAGAAAGTACATCATTTAGTAGGTCTTCCAGCGCAGGAGTCATTTTTGGTGGATGGTAATATGCAGCAGCTAAAAACTGCTCAGGGTTTGAAGACATCTTCTTGAGATCTCCCCACCAACTATCAACGTCTTCCACCAAACCAAAGCCTGTACATACGAGCGCTTTCACCTTCTCCGGGTAGCGACGAGCTATTTCAGTCGCTATCATGCTGCCCGCGGAGTTAGCGACAAGTACCCATTCTTGCTCTTCTAATGTTTCTAAAAACTGTAATGTAAATTCCACATGATCCACATATGAAGGCGCATCGTTGCTACTTTGGCTTAGTCCAAATCCAGCTAAATCAAGCGCAATGGCATTGTGACGACCTTGTAATGAGCGTAGCGTTGAAGACCAAGATGTTGATGGGTTGCCAAGCGCTGGAAGCATAATCCACAATGGACCTTTACCTTTAACACGTAAGGTGTGCTGTTTGAATCCGTTACCGGTGTCTATCAACTCTCGCTGAATGCTATAACTCTCTTGTAAGCAAACCAAGCGCTCTAGCTCGGACACTTCAGCTGCACGCTCAGTTTCAACGATCCCTGATAGGGATTTAATCAGCATCGAAAGCGTCTTTATATTCTCAAAATGCACTGGTGTTATATTATTTTCAGGGATCTTTGCACCATACTTTTGATCAACATGCGCAAGCAAACGCACCATTGATAATGAGTTTAATATACCTAATTAAAGCAAGGGCGTATTTTCATCTAAATCGGGGGCGGCCCCTTCCAAAAGGTCGTTATTTATAAAATCGATCAGCTCTTTTTCCACTTTAATCTCCATTAATTTAAAAACAATTCCCCACAAACAATATAGAAACAGGATAATAAAAAAATAGCTAAGTAGGACTATTAAATTAGTTAGATCGGACTATATGAAAAACCCCAGCAATGCGTAACTTATATAGAACTAAATATCAAAACTAAAAAATGGAGTTATTATGCTAAAAATCACATTTGTACAGCACGATGGTTCAACAATAGATACTGAAGTTGAACCTGGAATGTCGATTATGCAGGCTGCAATAGAGAATCTAGTAGAAGGGATCGAGGGTGAATGCGGTGGCTCCGGAAGCTGCGCAACATGCCATTGTTATCTATCTGAACAATGGTCAGGTAAAGTCACGCAGCCTGATAATAATGAAAGCCAAATGCTTGAACTGGTGAACGACACAACCGCATTTAGTCGCCTTAGTTGCCAAGTAAAAATCACTCAAGAACACCATGGCTTGAGCGTTACCTTGCCTGAGTCTCAATACTAAAAAAGGAAAAATCATGAAAAGGTGTATCATCGTTGGAGGTGGCCATGCAGGGGCTGAGGCCGCTTTTGAACTGCGCAAAAGGAACTGGACGGGAGAAATTTTAATCCTCAGTTCGGAGAGCTATCTTCCATACCATCGCCCCCCTCTTTCCAAGACCTTCTTGACTGGTGAATCACCACTGAAACGACTTTACATTAAACCGCCGGCAGCCTATACAAAAGCAAATATTGATATTAAGTTAGAATCTTTTGTTGTCGATGTAATACCCGACGAAAACACCATCAAGCTCAGCTCAGGAGATACATTATCGTACGATAAACTGATCCTCTGTACAGGTGCTTCTCCAAGAAAACTAACACTGCCAGGTGCTGAGTTAGCAAACGTATTTTCGATCAGAACACTTGGTGATATCGAGCAGATCGCTAAGCAGGTAAATTACGAACAAAATAAAAAGAATATCGTTATGATTGGTGGTGGATATATAGGTTTAGAAACCGCTGCCTCGTTCAAAAAGTTGGGACATCAAGTTACTATTCTAGAGCGTAATGAACGCGTGTTAAACCGTATTGCAGCTGAGCCAATAGCGAGCTACGTAACCACCTTACATGCCTCCAAAGGCGTGACGATCCTCACCAATAAAGCAGTTGTATCATTAGCTGGAAATGGCAAAGTGGAGTCTGTTATCTGTGATGATGGGAGTAGTTTTCCAGCAGATTTGGTTGTTGTTGGGATTGGTGCTCATGCTAATTCAGATCTGGCAGATAAAGCAGGGTTAATTACAAAATGCGGCAGAGTGTTGGTCAACGACCAATGCCAAACTGCAGCACCTAATATTTATGCTGCGGGCGACTGCACCTTAGCTATAGAACCTTTCAGCGGTGAGGTAACTGCCATAGAATCCGTGCCTAATGCAGTTCAGCAAGCAAAAATAGCAGTAGCCAGTATTTGTGGAACAGCTCAGCCACAAAGGCAAGTGCCATGGTTTTGGTCTGATATCTATGATTGCAAACTACAAATTGCTGGGCTATATCAAGAGTATGACGCTGTAGTAGAGCGAGCATACAGTTCAGATAGCAAGAGTTACTGGTATGTAAAGGCTAACAAATTGATTGCTGTAACCTGCATTAATTGTCCAAGCGATTTCCAAGCTGCTAAGAAAATCTTAAGAGAAAATATAAATATTTCTCTACAGCGGTTATCGAATACAGCGACCCCTATTGCTATACAAGATACGCCGTTACACGCTTGATATTTTAAGTCTAACAATACTGGATGCTACCTTGCTGGCATCCAGAAAAAGTATTACTTTGCGCCGTTTAAAAATAAGTTATAAATATAGTCTGCCCACTCT
>NZ_JAKEVK010000211.1:0-7712 GCF_022398435.1 Pseudoalteromonas sp. Isolate6
GATTAACACCAGCTAAATTGTGCGGCTTTCCACACACTTAAATCTATATAGTGTCACTAAACTCACCCATCATCATTGGTGAACATAGTGCGATTTAATCCATACTTGCTCATCTTATCGTACAAGGTTTTTCTCGGTACTTTTAGCAAATTCATCGCATCTTTAATACTGCCTTGGCTTTGCGCCAATGCTTCTTCAATTAACGATTGCTCGTAGTAGCTCACCTTCTCAGCCAAACTCAACGTTTCATCAGACAAATTGCTCTGTATGTTGTTATTCGCAGTCATCGCACCACCGAGTAAAATATGGCGCTCGGCGTGGTTTCTCAGCTCTCGCACGTTTCCAGGCCAATCTTGTGCCAGTAGCTGCGCCTCTAATTCAGGGCTAACAGGCTGCATAGGTTTATGAAAGCGAGTGGCGGCAATGGAGCTAAAGTGTTTATATAGCAGCGGAATATCAGCTTTTCTGGAACGAAGTGATGGGATCATTACTTTGACGAGGTTAAGACGATAAAATAAATCCGAGCGGAATTTACCTTGCGCGACTAAAGTTTGTAAATCCACTTTTGTCGCTGCAACCACCCTGATGTCCAGTGCTATCGCGGTGTTGCTGCCAACAGGCGTAACGCTTCTCTCTTCTAAAACGCGCAGCAGCTTCACTTGTAAAGCCGCAGACATGGCTTCGATTTCATCCAAAAAAACCGTGCCGCCTTGGGCAAAAGAAAACTTCCCCTCGCGAGACTCTTTAGCCCCTGTAAATGCACCACTTTTGGCACCAAATAATTCACTTTCAATCAGTTCTTCTGGTATGGCACCGCAATTGATGGCAACGAAGTTATGATTTGAGCGCTCGCTATGGTCATGTAAGTATCGCGCCACCAACTCCTTTCCAGTACCGGTCTCACCTTCAATCAGTACGTCAGCTGGGGTATCAATTACGGCATCAAGCAAATGTAGCATTTGCTGCATTTGTTTTGTCTCACCTAAGATCCGCACGCCCGGCGCAGACTTTTTCTTGACCTGCGCTTTGAGTTGTCGGTTTTCCATCACCAACCGGCGTTTATCAAGCGCCCTTTCTATGCAATCAAGTAGCGGCTCTGACACAGGCTTTTCAAAAAAATCGTAAGCCCCTTTTTGAATGGCTTTTACCGCCACTTCAACATCCGCAAAGCCGGTTAGAAATACCACAGGTAACTCAGAATCAAACTGCATTACCTGCTCTAAAAATTGAATACCATTGATCTCGGGCATGTTGATGTCACAAAGCACAACACCTTGAAACTGACGAGTTAGCTTTTTTAGTGCAGGCGCCGCACTGGAAAAACATTGCACTGAGTACCCTTCTATTTCGAATAGTTGCTTTAGTGCATCTCGTATACTTTGTTCATCATCGATGATTAACAGTGTTTTCTCTTCAGTCATTTTGCGGATTCTTTGTGTGTAAACTAATTAAAAACTCGGCACCACCTTGAGGATGATTATGGGCACTGAGTTTGCCATGAAATGATTCAATGATCTGCTTTGAAATGGATAGCCCTAAGCCCAAGCCATTACCTGATTTAGTGGTGTAGAACGGTTCAAATATGTTGGATAATGCATGTTGCTTAATCCCTTCGCCTGAGTCAATAATAGACAACTGGATCTTGCCTTCATGCTCCACGGCGCGAATATAAATACACTTGTTATCTTGCTCAACAATGGCTTGGCACGCGTTACTCAAAATATTCACCAAAACTTGCTCAAACTTAAATGGGTCAACCCAGATATTGCACGCAAGCCCCTCACTTTGGATTGCTACACCGTAGCGTTTGAGTTCAGGTCCAACTATAACCAAGGCGTTATCTACTGAGTGTTTAAGGTTGGCCACCAGCATTTTATTATCATGATGCTGGCTAAAAGACTTTAGCTGCGCCACGATTTTATGCACCCGAGTGATTAAAGATTGGATCAGTACCATGTTTTCGACTACTTTGCTCACATCTCCCTTTTGAGCCAACCGTTTAGCGCTGGCAACATATGCACTCATGGCACTAAGTGGTTGATTGATTTCATGGTTAATACTGGCGCTGAGCTGCCCTATAGTCGCCAACTTAGCAGCACGAATAAGTGCATCTTGGGCCTGCTCGAGCGCTTGCTTGCGGCTGGCAACCTCAGCCTCTAGACTGCGTTGGCTGAAAAGCAGCTGCCTGTATCCTGTCAGTTTACTCAAAGTGTACTCAACAACAACGAAGAGTATGATTAATATCAGTGCGGTTACCCCAAGCCGCGGCCATTGCGCTGCTTTGATGGGCGCAGTATCATGCAGCAAATAAAGTGTATATTGCTTGTTAAGCGGCCTCTTTTGCATCAGCGCGTCGCTGCCATGAGATGAAGTTTTAACTCTGGTTGGTGAAAGTACGCGCCAATCAATCGGAAACAGAGATTCATTTTCAAACTGCCTTGAGGATTCAATTTCTTTGCGCTTTGTAGGGGACAATTCCCCTAACGAGGCTAACCGCCACTGCTCAACATCAGATGCCAGCACAATATTATTGCCGTCCACGATTAAGAAATGACTATCAGTTCCTGTATCAAGCTGGGCTTTATCAGACTCAAATTTACTGGCGTTAACCTTCATCACCACAACGCCCACAAGTGTTCCGTCTTTGTAGACAGACTTAGCAAAATAAAACCCGCGGGTTTTGGAACGTAAACCGAGCGCGAAAGAAACATGCTCGTTGCCCTCGATTGTTTCGTAAAAATAGGGGCGAAAGGCAAAATTACTGCCTTTGTAGCTATGCGGCAAATACCAGTTGCTGCTCGCAATCACAGTTCCACTGAGGTCTAACAGGTAAACGTCTGACGCACCACTGGATATTTGGATGTCCTGAAGGTACCTGTCCAGTTCATTGGTGTCTTTCGTACTTGCTTGCTGTAAGCCTGATTGCACCAACGTACTTAGACTCAATTGAGTTTGGATGGCTTGATAGCGAGTAAACTCAGCCTGAATATAGCTATTGAGCTTTTCTAGGTTAGTTTTAGTTTGTACAAGGACACTTTCTTCGTCCTGTGCCACATTGAACAAGTAGCTTGCCCACAATCCGCAAAATAATAATAAGAGATGAATTAATATCTTAACTGAGAACTTATGTGGCACACGCAACTCCTAATATAACTCATCGAGTCTACCAGAAGCAGAATATCAATTAAATCAAATCTCTCTAAATCAATGTATCACTAAGCACCAAGACCGAAGATAAACAAGGTTTTATCTCCGATCTTGATTTTAAACGTGTTTTAATTCGCGCTAATATTTAGCGTTACATTGCTTGCGGCTTGATAGCCTTGTAGACCGATATACCAAGTACCAGCCTGAGGATTGGAGATCGTACATACCTCATTATTGCCATTTTTGTATGGTCGACATTGGTAGGTGTTAGTATTAGGTTGTGCGCCAAAATTAACATAAAGATCCGCATCTCCCGTGCCTCCCGACGTTGTAATTGTCAGGGTTTGGTATCCCGCGGCAAGTGCTTGACTAAAATACTGCCACTGTCCGCTGGCAACAGAAATACTACCAATGGTTTCGTCAATAGGCGTATTGCCACTCGAGGTATCGTACTGCCCTACCAAACTAACTCCCGAAATCGCATTCCATGCCTCAACCATCACATAATACGTACCAGTTTGCACAGCGGAAATATTGCATTGCTCGTTACTAGACGAGTTAGTGCTCTTGCAGTCATGAGTGTCCAAAGTAGGTTTGGAGCCATAGCGAACGTAGAGATCGGCATCACCAGTACCACCTGACGTGGTAAAAGTTAAATTAGTTGCACCTTGTGGAACCTCCATGGTGAAAAACTGTTGGCTTTTAGATGCACCGGAAATGCCAGTTTTAGCCACACCATTTTCAAGCTCATTGTTTGGCGGTGGCGGAGGTGTATCCCCCGCGTTTTTACCAAGCTCAGCAACAAATGCCAGCGCGAGTTTTGCAAATTTTTGTGCATGTGTTGAATCAAATTCAGTATCGTTGGTGGTATGAATTTTTCTGTTGATCTCAGACATTCTTGATTCAAATGGCATTGAAGCTGGGAACCCTTGCTGATACCAAGATGCATGATCAGAGCAACCATAGCCGCATTGGTCATAGGCATAGCTTAGGTTTGGCAAATAAGTTTCAATTAATTGGCCTAAGAACTGATTCTGTGCGCTGTTTGTATAGTCTGTCATCATCACAATATCCGCACTACTGCCATTGCGTCCAGTCATATCAAACTGTGTCATACCGACTACGTTTTTTCCCTGAGAACTGTACGACTGCGCGATAGCTTTAGAACCTCGAAGCCCAACTTCTTCTGCCGCAAAACCCATGATTTGGATTGTCCGCTGAGGCTGATACCCATCTTCAACAATAGCGCTTAGCGCTTCGGTCAGCACAGCTATCCCTGAGGCATTATCATCCGCCCCCGGCGCAAGCCCATTTGAGTTAGATTGGTTAATTGAATCAAGATGCCCGCCGATAATAACGATTTCATCACTCAGTTCGCTGCCTGGAATAGTGACAATCACTGAGGGCTGAGCCCAAGAATGGCTAAAATATTCAACACTAATATCTGAGCGACTTGCTGCAATATCACTCCATGTTTGCTTGACCCATGCAGCGGCATCAATGCCTGTTTGCGAGGTATAATAGCGGTTATAAAAACTAGTTAGCGAGTTGACACTGCTGTCTAAGCTCACTGTACTGACTTTTGAAATTAAGCTGTTAACCCGTGTAGGATTATCGATGCTGTAATTAACCAGTGTCGCACTTGGATTTACGCTTTCTAACTGTGCAAGATAGCTTTGCGCCTGCTCTAAGGAGTCATGGGCGACAAAACCACCGCAGCGGTGATATTCGTCGTGCATAAATGCACTCAGGTGTGCATGTAAGTTTGCGGGTACTTTTAACGCTTTGACTTCGCTGTTTGGTAAAGAAAGCTGCTCGAAGTGAGTACCACGAATAGAATTATGAACTTGGAAATGCTGGCTAGACTTCGCATCCATCGTCACCCAAACCTCTTCAGACGCTTCAGAAAAGCCACTCAAACAGGCAATGCTCAGTAGCATAGATGTAGTTAATTTCATTGTTGTATCCTCAACTCATTTGAATAACAACATGATTTAAGCACTGAGCAAAATAAGAGGATTATTCAAATGAGATAAATTTCTGACTTTATTTAGGCCCTAACAACAAGGGAGCTTGCGCTCCCTATAAGCTGTTACTTAGTTCGCTTTGATATTCAGTGTTACACCGCTTGCTGCGTTATAGCCACGTAAATCAATATACCAAGTACCTTGTTGTGGGTTTGCAATCGTACAAGTCTCGTTGTTACCGTTTTTATAAGGGCGACACTGATAGCTCGACGTTGTTGATTGAGAGCCAAAGTTTACGTATAGATCCGCATCACCTGAACCACCTGAAATACTCACTTCAAGGTTGTTGTAGCTAGCATTTAGATCTTGCGTGAAACGTGTCCAACCGCCAGACGCCACGCTGATATTTGACTCAGTGCGGTCAATTGGTTGAGTTCCACCCGTTGAGCTATATGTACCAGTCAACGTTACACCCGAAATCTGATTCCACGCTTCAACCATCACGTAGTACTTACCAGCTTGAATGTTGCTAATGTCGCAGCTTTCGTTGCTTGTAGACGTTGTGCTATTGCAATCATAGGTGTCTAGCGTCGGACGAGAACCAAATTTCACATAAAGGTCAGCATCACCGCTACCACCAGAAGTGGTGAAGTTTAGGCTAGTCGCATCAGCTGGCACATCAAGGGTAAAAAACATTTGCTCTTTTGCCGCGCCACTGATCCCAGTACGAGGTTGACCATTCGTCAACTCTTCGTCGCCACCGGGAGGTGGTGGTGGATTTGTATCACAGCTACTGCCAGAGCTTAAGTTGGAGTTAACACCAACCGCAGCTAGCGCGGCTTGCACATCACCGGGCTCATATCCTAGGTCACATGCTGCGTCCATTACGCCGTTACCAGCTAAGTCCCAGTCAGTATTCGCGGTCCAATACATTTGGTTAGCTTTTGCCATTACGATAAAGGCTTTTTTCGTATCCCAACCTGCCGTAGTTGCTAGGTTGTAAAAAGCTTTGTTGAACACCCCTGAGGTGTGATGAACATCCATGCTGGACGTATAATTAGATTGGTGATCGATTGAGCGACCGTCTTGCGTTGGGTCATTCATATAACGCAGTGCCCCGCTACCTTTAAAGATATCTTGACCAACTAACCAATCATTGCTGCCTTTCATATAAAATTCAGCGGCTTCACCAGCCATATCAGAAAACGCTTCGTTCAAGCCACCTGACTTATAACGGTATACTAAGCCTGAGTTTTGCTCTGTGAAACCGTGACTCACTTCGTGAGCAGATACATCAAGACTTACCAACGGATAGAATGTATTTGCACCATCACCAAATGTCATCGCGCTGCCATCCCAGAACGCGTTTTCATAATTGCTACTATAGTGTACACGCATTTTAAGCTGGAACGACAATGGTGCAGTACCTAGCCAATCGTTGTACATGTTAAATACTACATTGCCAAAATAATGGGCATCGTTTAGCGGTGAGTACGCACCATTAATTTCTTTAACTGTATTTTCTGGGCACGTAAAGCTATGTGCAGTCGAACCACTGCTACCGTGATTTAGGTTGATTGTCTTAACATTCGCATTAGTCATGGTACAAGTGTTGCCTGACTGCGCCACGTCTAAATGATCATAATCAGTACCATACTGATAGCGACCCGTCTTTTGGTTACCGCCTGGACCCGTCGCATTGGCATGCTGCAAGTTGTTGAAACTTTCTAACACTTCACCTGTATTTGCATCAATGATCAAATATGGGCGCTTAGGCTCATCACCATAAGTAACAAAAGTGACTTCATACACTAAACGCGCCGTTGAATTACTATCAAGCCAGATCGCAAGACGAGATTTCTCATTATGCTTTTTAAGCTTTTTGCCTGCACTAAGTGATTGCTTTTCAAACTGACTCAATGCCATTTTGGCATTTAGCTTAGGTTTTACCGAACCGATGTCAGCCGCGATGTTATAAACTGCTGCGCCGTGAGCCTTCTTAAGCGTACCGGCATCGTCAAAGGTTAAAATGACCGAATCGCCGATCACCGGTAATCCTTGATACATTTGTTGGAAACGCTTAGTTACTTCACCTTTTTTACTATTAAAGCTTTTAAGCTCTTTTAGCTGGCTCGCACTTTCTAAGCCAATCAGTACCTCTGGCTGTGTACTTAACACAGTCTGAGAAGCCGATTTAAGCATAGTATTAATGTCAGCTTGCTGATTTAAATATTGTTTTGTCGCAGCCTGAGCACTGAGCGAAGTAAACGCAATCGCACATGCCGTAGCCATAGTTACTGTAGATAATTTCACGAATTACACTCCTAGTATTGTTGTTTTATTGTCCTTTTCATCATCGCTTTACAAGAAGCATTGGATGAAATATGACTGTTTTCTCCTTCAACTGCAGAAGACATGGCAGGCCCATTGGCACTCGCCATGCCTTATTAGACTAGGCAGCAATTCGAATAAATAAACCCCAAAGTTAACATTTTAATAATATTTAATTTACTTTAAATATTTATGCAATGCTTTCATGCATTTGTTTAAAAAACAGACCCAAACTTAATATCTTGAATTAAGTAACAAAACATATAT
>NZ_JAKEVK010000212.1:0-7698 GCF_022398435.1 Pseudoalteromonas sp. Isolate6
CTTTAGATACAAAAAAGGCCGCCATTGGCGACCTTTTTATGCAAAGTAAGTAATAAATTACTTAGCTGCTTTTTTCTCTTTCTCAGCTGCGATTACCGCGTCAGCAACGTTTGCTGGACATGGTGCATAGTGTGAGAACTCCATAGAGAACTGACCACGACCAGACGTGATAGTACGTAGGTGACCGATGTATCCGAACATTTCAGATAGTGGTACTTCACCCTTGATACGAACGCCCATTGCGCCAGCTTCTTGGTCTTTGATCATACCGCGACGACGGTTAAGGTCACCAATTACGTCACCTACGTTGTCTTCTGGCGTGAACACGTCAACTTTCATGATTGGCTCAAGAAGTTGTGCACCCGCTTTAGGGATAGACTGACGGAATGCGCCTTTAGCAGCGATTTCGAACGCGATTGCTGATGAGTCAACTGCGTGGAAGCCACCGTCGAATAGTTCTACTTCAACGTCTAGTACTGGGAAGCCTGCAAGCACACCCTCTTCCATCATTGACTTGAAGCCTTTCTCAACTGCTGGCCAGAATTCCTTAGGAACGTTACCACCAACAACTGTAGACTTGAACGTAAAGCCAGAACCAACTTCACCAGGCTTGATACGGTAGTCAATCTTACCGAACTGACCAGAACCACCAGACTGTTTCTTATGCGTGTAGCTATCTTCAACTTCTTGTGTGATAGTTTCACGGTAAGCAACCTGAGGCTGACCAACGATTAGGTCTACACCGTATGTACGCTTAAGGATATCTACCTTAATGTCTAGGTGAAGCTCACCCATACCTTTAAGGATAGTTTCACCTGAATCTTCATCAGTCTCAACTTGGAATGAAGGATCTTCTGCAACCATCTTACCGATCGCGATACCCATCTTCTCGTTACCACCTTTATCTTTAGGTGCAACAGCGATTGAGATTACTGGATCAGGGAAGATCATCGCTTCAAGTGTACACTCGTGCTTAGGATCACATAGCGTGTGACCTGTTTGAACGTTCTTCATACCAACAACTGCGATGATGTCACCCGCTTGTGCTTCAGTAAGTTCAGTACGCTCGTCCGCTTGCATCTCAACCATACGGCCGATACGCTCTGTTTTACCAGTTGCAGAGTTAAGGATAGTGTCACCTTTTTTCATGCGACCAGCGTAGATACGGATGAACGTAAGCGCACCGAAACGATCGTCCATGATTTTGAACGCAAGCGCTTTAAGTGGCGCATCAGCGTCAACAGTTGCTACTTCACCAGTAGGCTCACCTGTTTCAGGATCTGTTAGTGGCTGAGGCTCAACTTCTGTAGGAGAAGGTAGGTAATCTACAACAGCGTCTAGTACAAGTTGCATACCTTTGTTTTTGAACGCTGAACCACAGTAAGTTGGGAAGAACGCAAGATCACGAGTACCTTTACGGATACACGCTTTGATTTGTTCGATAGAAGGTACTTCACCTTCCATATATGCTTCCATTAGGTCGTCGTCTTGCTCAACAGCAGACTCAACTAGCATTTCATGGTATTCTTCAACTTTGTCTACCATGTCTGCAGGAACGTCTTGTACTTCGTAGTTTTCAGGAAGACCTGTGTCATCCCAAACGTATGCTTTCTTCTCAAGTACGTCTACAACACCACAGAATTGGTCTTCGATACCAATTGGAAGCGTCATCACTAGTGGGTTAGCACCAAGTACTTTCTCAACTTGATCAACTACGCGGTAGAAGTCTGCACCCATACGGTCTAGTTTGTTTACGAAGATACAACGAGCAACTTCTGATTCGTTCGCATAACGCCAGTTAGTTTCTGATTGTGGTTCAACACCACCAGAACCACAGAATACACCGATACCACCATCAAGTACTTTTAGTGAACGGTATACTTCTACTGTGAAGTCAACGTGTCCAGGAGTATCGATAACGTTTAAACGGTGGCCTTTCCACTCACAAGTTACCGCTGCTGATTGGATAGTAATACCACGCTCAGCTTCCTGCTCCATGAAGTCAGTTGTTGACTCACCGTCGTGAACTTCACCAGTTTTGTGGATTTTACCAGTAAGCTTTAGAATACGCTCAGTGGTGGTAGTTTTACCCGCATCAACGTGCGCGAAAATACCAATGTTTCTGTATTTCGATAAATCTGCCATTGTTTTACTCTATTTAAAGTAGAAAAATTATTCGGCGGGAGTATATCACCTCTTGTAGCGAACATCATCCTTGAAGTCGTCTAAAATGCAATCAATTCACGAAAAAGTTTCTAATGCGAAACTTTGCCACCCTTTTTTACCGTACCGCTTACTGCTAGGCCGCTATATTTAATAATATTCTTGCTGTTTGATGTCAATTTCAGCACGGTTTGTGAAGGTTTCTGTTAAAAGACCTGCTTCCCAAACAAGTTGGCATGATGGACTTGGAATGCATCATCTAGCAAAGAAAAATGCGCAATCTTACCTTGTTCAATACTGCCAAGTTCATTGTCCATATTTAAATAAGTTGCAGGTACGAGACTTGCCATATTGATGGCCTCAACAAGTGGAATGTCAGCTAATTTCGCTAAGTTCTGCACTGCTTTCTCAAGTGTCAGTGTACTGCCAGCCAAACTGCCGCTGTGGGTTTTCGCCACGCCATCCTTAACCACCACTGGCATCTCGCCCAATTGATATTCACCATCTTTCAGGCCACCCGCATTAATACAATCACTGATCAAAGCTACCTTATGTTGACCTTTTAGGCGGTAGATCAACTGTAAAATCGCGGGGTGTAAATGGATACCATCGGCAATCACTTCAACCAAGGCTTGGCTATTAAGTAACAACGCACCAGCACAGCCCGGTTCACGGTGATGGATGCCACGCATGCCGTTAAATACGTGGACTCCACCGCAGGCACCATGTGCCAAAGCGGCATTGGTTTGCGCAAAATCCGCATCACAATGACCTAGCATCACCCGTACCCCATGTTTACTTAGGTACTGTGTCATTGCAACACCATTGGCCTTTTCAGGCGCGAGTGCCACCGCTTTAAGCGCACCATCAGCCGCGCTAATCATTTCATCAATCAGGGCCTCGTCTAACGGCTTAAAGAAAGCTTCGTTATGGGCACCTTTGTGTTTTTCGCTGAAAAACAAACCCTCACTATACCCACCAAGCACCTGAGCCCCCGGCATCTTTAGCTTATATGCAGCTCCAATAACTTTCATCGCTGCAATGGTTTGTGGCCACGTAGTCGTCACCGTGGTAGCCAAAAAGCCAGTGACGCCATGTTTGAGCAACGAGGTGCTAATGGTTTCTATACTGGAGAGTTTGCCATCAATAACATCGCACCCCTCTCGGCCATGAATATGCAAATCAATTAACCCAGGCCACATGTCGAGCTTGGGATAAGACTCGGTATTATCAGGCGCTTCCGCCGCAGGAATAATCGTGTGAAAGCGCTCATCTTTTATTACCGCAACGTGATCTTCAAGAACACGAGTTGGGGTGTAGATACGACGGGGCCGAATATAACGAAGCTGTTCAAGCATGCACTTTGCTCCCAAGTAATGCCGCACCCAATGCACCACTTGCATCACCATGCTTGGCTCTAACAATATCTGGCACTGACACTGCGGAAAATACGTGAGGTTCAATGGCTTTTGGGAGTGCTTCTACAAGTTCATCGATAAGCGACATGCCACCGCCAAGCACGATAACTTCTGGGTCATATGCTTTGATTAAATTTGCAAACGCCGAGCCCAACAGATCCATATAACAAGTAAAAGCATGGCGAGCTTCACTTTCTCCAGCCCGCATCGCTGTGATAACTTGTTCTGAGGTAAGCGTTCGCGTAGTGAAATGTTGATACAAACCGGCCAGCCCTGGCCCTGCGACATAGCGCTCTAAACACCCTTGCAGTCCACAGCCACACGCTAAAATAGGCAGGTTATACTTTTGTTGTAATACCGCAGAAAGTGGGTGATGACCATATTCGCCGGCGATCCCTTGGGCACTTTTATACAACGCACCATCAATGCAAAACCCGCCTCCGGCACCAGTGCCTATTATTGCCCCGAAGACCTTTTGGTATTGCTTACCAGCTCCAAGACTGGCCTCTGATAACGCAAAGCAACGGCAGTCATTTTCGACCGCAATGGGCCGTTCAAGTTGTGCAACGAGATCAGCCTTAACTTCTTTGCCATTGGCGCAAGGGACATTTGCAGATAGCACGCGCTGCTGCGCATTTACTATCCCAGGCATCCCAATACCCACCAGTCCTTTACAACCATATTTAGCGTCGGCTTGCTGCACCAAGGTTACGATTTGCGTCAAAAACGCCTCATAACTGTGCTTTGGTGTCGCCACACGCCAAGATTCTATACGTTGCAGTTTTTCATCGAACACCGCAATTTCAATTTTGCTCCCGCCAACATCCACCCCATAAATCATACTTCGCTCCCAAATGGATGAATGACTACGCCCTGCACAACTCTATTCACTTCCCCCGACGGGCAAGGATTGTCCGGTGAAATGCCGAGGTTCAGCGCTTTATAGAAACTTAACTGCTGTGCAAACAACATATACAGTAATCCTTGCCACACGTCTTCTAGTGGTAACATTTTAGGGCAAAGTGAATGTACCGTCATGGCTGCTCCATCACGCTGCAGCTCAGCAACTAAGTCCTGATCGTATAAATTGGTATAACCATCGCTTGAGATAAAACATACCACGACAGTTTTGCTATTGATAAGTGATTTTGGACCATGACGGAACCCAAGCGGTGACTCGCTCACGCTCATTACTTGGCCTGCCGATAACTCAAGCATTTTTAACGCAGCTTCCTTTGCAAATCCCAACAAACAGCCAGAGCCTAGATACACCAAACGCTCAAATGGTTGTTGTGCAAATGCACGGATATTTTGCTGCTCTGTTGCAGCTAACATGCTTTGCGCTGCATTGATCAACTTATCCACGGAGCCATCATCCGCAGCAAAAAGTTGTAGCGCTGCAACCATCATTGACGAATAGCTACTCGTCATTGCAAAACTTTGGTCAAGCGTAGGTTCCGGTAACAATATACTTGTTGCATTGTTTGCCTGCTGCGCTGCTTGATGCAACTTTCCATCACGGTTGCAAGTGATAAAAAGGTGCTGACTGTTACTAACCAGCTGTGTTACCAACTCTACGGCCGCAACACTTTCAGGACTATTACCAGAGCGAGCAAAGGATACCAATAAACACGGTTTATCCGTCGCTAGATATTGCCTTGGTGCAGCAACTAAATCTGTTGTGCTCACAGCCCGCACACTTTGGCGCATGTGTGTATTAAGATGAGTGGCGATAGCGTCACCGATATAAGCGGATGTACCCGCCCCTGTCAAAATAACCTGAGTATCAGGGTCATCTAGAAAAGGAGCTAACTCCACCAAAAGCCTAGGCTTTATGCTCGCGACTAATTGGGCGGTCTCTTGCCACATCTGTGGCTGCTGGGTGATCTCTTTTGCGGTCCAATAGGCATTTCGTGCTTTTAGTTGCGCAACTTCGTGTCCTAGTAAAGTGTTCATGACGCTTTCTCCATGGCAAAACACGCGTTTGAATAGCGAGCTACAACACGTTGAATTTTGGCAATCACCAACGCTTTGGCATCCCTTTCTATTTCACCACGGCGTACTTGTTGATATAGCTCTGGAAAATATTGGCTGATAAGCGGCAATGATAAAGTCTGCTGCGCTAGGTTTTCGAGCATGGTTGCTAACGCCTTTTGCACCGCTTCTTGATGCCAGTAATAACGGATACGGTCGCTAAAGCTAAATTGGCGCAAGAACCGGAGTTGCTGTGGTTTGCCGTGATAAAAACGCTGCCAACTCGTAGGCTCTGCCAACATGACCTCATCCACTACCTCAATAAATTGGCTATGCATGGGTAGTAATTGCTTTTCAATATGGTGAAGCGCAAATAACCCTTCGCGTAGCGCAAAGGTCAATTCAGGCCCGACTTTCAAAATGGCAAAATGGTCAGCCACCAAAGACTGATAAGCACCTGCCGTTTGATAATCTGTCGAATGCGCTTCGAAAGCGATACGGTCTACGGTACGAATAAAGTCTTTTAGTGCGCTTGCTTCATGCGGTTTGTAGTCAAAAACTTGGGTGTTATCAAACTCAACTCCCGGCTGCACCACCATAGCAACCACGCGTTGCCAAGCATCCGTTAATCCCTTGTTTGCAAAGAGTTCACGATGGCAAGCTAGAGTTTCTTGCGCAGCAACTTGGCTGGTCGGTTGTAGACTGTCAATCTGTTCATCCGCTCCACCTGGAGGAGGAACTTCCGTACCAATCACATAAACAATATCGCTACGACCAAACGTCGCGATCGCGGCTGCTTCCGCTGTTTGACACAACAAAGCAGCGCGATTAGCCACTATATCATCGCTTAACACCTCAGGATCGTCAGCACAAGGCATGCTGGCATCTAAGTGAATTTTCTTAAAACCGGCCTTCACGTATTCAGCGACTAAGTCACACGCTTTGGCCATTGCGGCTTGGCTATTTTCACTCGTCCAACAGACGGGTCCCAAGTGATCACCACCAAAAATCAGTAACTGCTTATTAAAACCAAGCTCGTCAGCCATCTCTTCGACTTTGGCAATAAAATCCGCAGGACGCATCCCTGTGTAACCACCAAATTGGTTAACCTGATTGGCCGTGGCCTCAATTAACAGCAGCGTATTTTCCTGCTTGGCATATCTTATCGACGCTTCCAGCACCCAAGGGTGAGCTGAGCAAATGGCATAAATACCTGAGTTTTTCCCTGATTTATTGGCTTCGATTAGGGCTTGAAAACGCCGCATATGATCACCTCTTAAGACGTTATTAAATGTACCTCAATTCCGGCGGCAACCAATTGCTGATGAATATCAGCTGGAATACCACTGTCCGTTACCAAAACGTCAATTTCTTCGCAGGCGATAATACGATGTACACCTTTACGATCGAACTTGCTGGAGTCCGTCACCACTATGACTTGCTTTGCAGCTTTACACATCTCGCGGTTAAGCGCGGCTTCTGGCTCAAAGTGTGTTGTTACACCAACATCAACAGAGAATCCATCAACACCGAGCACCAGACGGTCAAAGTGATATTGCTTTAGCTGATCTTCTGCGTGACTGCCATAAAACGACAGCGACTTTTTACGCAGTGAGCCTCCGGTCATCAACACTTCAACGCCATCGGCTGCAACGAGTGCTTGCGCCACGTTAAGACCATTAGTCATCACCACTAACTGTTGATGCTCAGTCAGCTGCTTCGCAACCTCTTCTGTGGTGGTACCAGAGTCTAGAATAATAGACTCATTATTGCCTATAAGACCCGCCACTAACTTTCCGAGCTCGACTTTCACTTGGTGATGATGATCGTGCTTTTCCGCTATGGTGAGCTCTTTGGTTAACCTAGAACTCGCAACGGCACCGCCATGAGAGCGAACCAACAATCCTTTATCATGTAAGGCATTGAGATCATTTCTGATCGTCACGGTTGATACACCAAATTGTTCTGCCAGCTCGGATACTTCTACTCGTTCCGTTTGACCAACGAGTTGAACGATTTCGTGGCGTCTTTCGATGGTGTTCAGCATGACACCTCCTTTCGTTTTGGTTGAATTTAGTCTACACACCTTTCATTTGCTTTCAATTTATTTTTTTAACTTTAAACAAAAACAGACGTAAATACC
>NZ_JAKEVK010000213.1:0-7566 GCF_022398435.1 Pseudoalteromonas sp. Isolate6
GGCACAACCTTTGTAATAGTTATTGCGACTAACAAATTACAAGGAAACTTATTATGACTACTTTAGCGAAAATCACCATGACAACTTTACTGTTTACAGCGAGCATGACAACAACAGCTGCACAAATTGATGCTTCTTTACTTCAAGAAGTAAAAACCAAAGTAACGCAAGCTATCGCTGAGTCAATCAAAGCGAATCTAGAGGAAATAAAAATTGAGACCAAACAGTCTCTAGAGAAAGCGTTTCAAACAACCAATAACAACGAGCAAGTAAAAAAGGAAGAGACTAATGATTAATGAACTCGAATTTCTGAGTCTGCTCGCAACTCCCGTGATCAGTTTATTCGCCGCTTACTTAAGCATTCAACTGATAAAGTCACTGGGTCAGTTTATTAACTTTAACTAGCATAGCACTTGCTAAAGTAGGCAAGGTAGCCAAGTAGTCAAAGTTTTACCCTCTGAAAGCTATTGAGGTATCAGTAGCCATTAAAAAACCCGCCAATTGGCGGGTTTCTTTTTTGATATCAGCGAGATATCACAAAGTCGACACTAAATTATAGTGCGCCTTCGTTTTCAGATAGGAACTTAGCAACACCTTCAGGGCTTGCATCCATACCTGCTTTACCTTCAGTCCAACCAGCTGGACATACTTCACCGTGCTCTTCGTGGAATGCTAGTGCATCAACCATGCGTAGCATTTCGTCGATGTTACGGCCTAGTGGTAGGTCGTTAACTACTTGGTGACGAACATTACCTTCAGCATCGATTAGGAAAGAACCACGGAAAGCAACACCAGCTTCTGGGTGCTCAACGTCGTATGCTTGACAGATTTCGTGCTTAACGTCAGCGATTAGATCGTATTTAACTTGACCGATACCGCCTTCGTTTACTGGAGTGTTACGCCATGCGTTATGTGAGAATTGAGAATCGATTGAAACACCGATCACTTCAACACCACGCTTTTGGAACTCTTCGTAACGCTTGTCGAACGCGATTAGCTCTGAAGGACAAACAAACGTGAAGTCTAGTGGGTAAAAGAAAACAACCGCTTTTTTACCTTTAATACGCTCGTGCAGGTTGTAGCTATCTACGATCTCACCGTTACCTAGTACTGCTGCTGCTGTAAAGTCTGGTGCCTTGCGGCCTACTAATACACCCATTTTTATCTCCAATAGTTAGGTTTATTTCCAATCTTATTTGGTATCTCGTGTCGAGACCAAAATATCTTGTTCATAATATTGTGGCGTGCTTATGAAAAAACAACCCTAGCTAGATTCATAACCAAAGTATCTTTGTCATTCTCACCACCAAAAACTGCGCCTAGTGTATTTGGCAAGTGCCATAATTAACAATCGAATTTAGCGATAGCATCAATCTATAAATTCGATGAGACTCAAATACCTCCGCTCAGGACGCCATTCGGAGATCAAAAAAGGCTTCACGAAGAAGCCTCTTTAACATGTATATCACTCGATAGACATTAGTCCATAATGTTTTCTGGCATATCACCGCGGATCTGCTGCCAAATTTCACCCGATTGATGACCATACTTACGCATTAATGAAATAGCCCCATCGTGTTCTTGATTTTCCGCCAGTTTGGTTAAATCTGCATAAAACTGTCTCGCCAGTCCTCGCGTTCTAGGATCTGAGAAGTAATGACAACCAATTTTTGAGTATAAGCCTCTGAAGCCATTTAAAATAAGCACATAAATTTTGTTTTGCCCTGCACCTGCCAGTTCATGGTGAACTTGATAATCGTAATCGGCAAAGGCTTCTGCGGTGTCTTCTAGCTCTTCATGCTTAGACAAAATATCGATAACACGCTGCGGGTTGAATTTTATCGCCGCACGCGTATAGATAGCACTAATATTGGTACGCGCTGACAGCAGCTGATCGGTCAGCTCGGGCATCTTATCTTCATCAAGACGCGCTAAAGTTTCTAATATATTAAGACCCGACGTTTCCCAAAAGTTATTTACTCGGGTTGGCTTACCATGTTGGATAGTCAACCAGCCATCACGAGCTAGCCTTTGTAATACTTCGCGCAGTGTTGTTCTTGTTACACCAATGAGTTCAGAAAGCTCACGCTCAGCAGGTAGAATGGATCCCGGAGGGAATTCGCCGTTCCAAATTGACTCAACAATATATTCTTCAGCAAATCCAGCTGGGCTCTTGGCTTTGAAAATTCTCATCTCACACCACTTTATTATTACATCAATGCCTTGATTGGCAGGTTGTGCTTGTTAATCCACTGATTGTACCAGATGAAGCTCAACTAACAAGCTACAAATCACCCTAGCTGAAAATAGCCATATTCAATGTAGGTGAGATTGTGATGCGGTGTGAGACTTAGAACTCAATTAAGGCGATATAGACTTGGCGAGAACGAGCTCATCTTCGCTAAACACTGAGCTGTTAATGTAAACAAATTGCTCCTCATCAGACCATCCAGCCTCTGCTTTCATTTTGTATAATTCAAATGCTTCGTAGTACGGATCGGTATCGTATTCGTTTTCTACCATTGCCCATGCTATCCAATGCGAAACGGTATAATCGCAACCAACCAATTGGTATAACGGCTCACTTAAAAAGAAAAGTGCTTCGTAACCTTCTCCACCACAGTGTTTCTTGATAATTTCAGACAGTGCATCATCTAAATGTATGGTGGGTGGATCCGCATTTTTAAACACTTCACACCTTAGCGTTTCACTGCCCCGATAAACACGACATTTCTTAGTGGAAGACTTTTCTCTATTTAACTCAATAAGTGCTTGGTCGCCGAATGCTTGAAGCACAATCTCTATATTTTCATTGAGTTGATTTAGCTTGTTTAAGAGAGTTTCATCATCAATTTCTGTAGATTGCGGATACACTTTTCTGACTTCATTCACTCTTTTAAGTATTCGCTTGCCATTAGGAAATATTGCAAAGCAAGCTTCTAGTTTTTCATCATCCAGTTTCCATATGTCGAAGTGGAGAATATAATCCTCCTTGATATCAGGCATGGATTCTGTCGACTCTCCTAATACTTCCCTCCACTGCCTTTGCCACTTTTGTTGATTGCTCATATTTATTTGATACTTTTAGTACGTCGCTTAGTCAGAATAAATATCAGACTAAAATTTAGCAATGACGAAGACTTACCCTCCATTTGCATCTCAGAGGGTCTGGGCGCCTGTGTTCAAATTTTCTAACTCTGCTGATTGAATCGTTGTAGCAATGAGGTCTTCAAAAAGCGCTAATTGCCCAGCTGGAATTAACTGATTTTGTATATTCTTCCGTTTATCTGAGTCAAACAACCGCTCTGCCAACCAGCCGATTAGATACATTAGCGAGAGGCAGCCTCCAGCAGTGGCGATGTTACCGTTTATGACAAGGGGTAAGTCCTGAACATCTCCTCCCATACTTTGCAAAACACCCTTAGCATCTGGATTCGTCGTTAACGACTTACCTTTAAGCAAACCAAGCTCATGAAGGATGAAAGATCCCGCACAAATCGAGCCTATTAGCTGCCTATTTGGGTCAAGGTTCAGCGCGGACATAAACTCAGTGTCTTTCATAGCTGCAGGAATACCACGTTTGCCACTCGTGATCAGAACTGCATCTTGATTAATTACTTCTGAAATATGCCCGTCTGTTTTAACTCGCATGCCAAGGTGAGAACTATGCTCTGGCTTCGTTCCTAATACACTCACAACCCAACTGTCGGTTGTTCGACCGAGCAAGTCATACATCAAAAAGAAGTCTACGTCTGTGAAATCGTCAAACAGAGCAATGCCTACTTTATACATAATGTTTTTTCCTTCGCTGCTTTCATTAGTCGCAAACATATGTGTTATTTATTCTTTGCGGTAGTGGGTGTTGTTTATTCTATTTTTTATTCTTTTAATTTACCACTTGCGGCTGCCAAACTAACTCGATGATACGATTGATACTCAGAAGCTCTGTATTCGCATAGACCACCACCAAAGTTTCATCCCTGTTGGGGTGGTAATATATTCACGGCTAGGTGGATACTCCACAAGCCGGCTCACTTGGTGATACAACATCAATTGATTTAATCAAGTGATCTATTTTGATATTTTCGAACTTCTACTAACAACAAGAGTCGAAAAATCGTCGCAAAGATAGCGCACACTGCCGAAGTAAGGTTGCCCTAACGCAACCAGATAAAGCATAATAAAACAAAAAGGGTTTCTCGATAATGAAGATTTCATCTTTTCACCTCTCTAGGCAATCATGGGGATTGCTGGCACTGTCCGCTGCTATTTTCGAAGCTGTCGCACTGTATTTCCAATATGGTATGGGTTTAGAACCCTGTATTATGTGTATCTATCAGCGTTTTGCTATGTTGGGGCTGTTAGCGGCTGGTTTAATCGGTATGATTTCGCCTCGCTCCTTCGTGCTACGCAGTTTTGCCTTTGCTTCTTGGGGTGTAGGCAGTATTTGGGGCTATTTTATCGCCCGTGAACATATCAGTATGCAAACCACAACGGATCCATTTGCTTTTACCTGTGACTTTGTACCAAACTTTCCTGCGTTTATGCCGCTTCATGAATGGCTGCCAAGCTTTTTTGCTGCAACGGGTGACTGTGGCAATATAGACTGGTCTTTCGCAGGATTATCTATGCCAGGATGGATGGAAATTATCTTTGCATTTTATAGTATCGCATTTATTCTTTTCTTATTTTTCCACGTTACTAAAAGAAGCTGAGATTTCGTATTCATGCATTTTAGGTTAAGCCAAATTGAGCAGCTAAGAGAATTTAAATTACGTGACAAGCAGATTATCTTACGTCTTGCACTTAGCCGTCTCGACGCGAAAACAAAAGTCGTATTAAGAATAGTAAAGTTGCTATTACTCACACCATTTTTTGCCTCATTAGTCGTCTTTGAAGGCTGGCTGTTATTACCCGTCTTACTCGTAGCCGGATTAGTTTATCCACTACTAACTACACCGGTGGAAATACAGTTTGGCAAACCCAAATTGGCTCGAGCGATCGCTGAGTTTAACGCCTCGAATAAGCCCTAATTTTCAATCTACCTGTGTGCGAGCAGCTAAGCTCGCACACAATAACATCAACTAGACTCTAATCTTTCCCTCCAGCTTTGCCAATATGCCTTTCCCTATTCCTTTTACTTCGAGTAACTCAGCTGTGCTCTTAAAGCGTCCCATTTTTTTGCGATACTCAACAATGGCTTCAGCTTTACGAATACCAATCCCTGGTAAACTTGAAAGCGCTGAAGCATCTGCAGAATTAATATCAAGCGCAACACTTTGCTGCTGTGTTTGAGAGACTGATTTTGCTTGCTCCGCAGGTTTTGCGAGCACACTTGAACAGCTTAAACCTAACGCCAATAAAATAGAAAGTATGGTGGGTTTATTGAACATATATACACTCCTTGTGCGTAAAAAGTATCCGAAGCTTACTGCATTCACCTCGGTGAGTGATTGCAGTACGCTTTTTAAATAAAGATTGGAATATCAACTTTGTCAAAAATTTTCATTCTTTCAAAAAAGAAAATTAATATTAACCTGTTGTTTTTAAAAAATTTTGTTAATTCTCTTTTGTTCACCTATACTTGAAAAATTTTCAAAATAGCTTGCTTAATCACTCAATTCAATTTACTGTATAAAAAAACAGTGACTAGGGGAATAACCATGGCCGTTATCATCAAATATGTTGTTGAAAGAAATGGAGTCGAGCGTATGACTTTCACATCTAAAAAAGAAGCTGATGCTTACGATAAGATGCTAGATGTAGCTGAGGCATTGGAAGATATGCTAGCAAAAGTTGACGTACCGCTGAGTGAACAACAAGTTGAATCCCTAGCGCTTGAAATTGCAAAACAAAAAGATGACTTTGTGTCTGTATTAAAAGGTGGAAAAGTAGCACCAAAGGCCAGTACCAAAAACAAATCTGCAGACGAAAAAGCGTCAGATTCAGAAAAAGTGACCAAAATTAAGCAAGCCTAAGTGATAATAGCTACTTATACCAATTGAATTAATTCTCTAATCAATTTGAAGGGTGAAATAGCATATTAGCTTCGTTAAAAATTTCTCATTTAGAACAACTAAATAGCAAGATTTTTGCCTTGCCTATATGGATATAGGTACCTTAGCGGCAGCAGGACGCGAGAGCGGTGCTACTAAAGCTATTTCCCCGCTTAAAGATAGATCATTTACTTAATACAACTGGTATTACTTCAGTAAGTGATGCTGGGTAAAAATAAAAAACCGCACATTTTGCGGTTTTTTATTTTGTTTTGTATAGCGCGGTATTACTCAATCACGCTTGCCACTGCGTCAGCAAAATAGTCAATATTGTCCTTGCTTACACCAGCTACGTTAACGCGACTAGAACCTACCATATAGATAGCATATTCAGTGCGCAGCCTGTCAATTTGCTCTTTATTAATACCTAAGAAAGAGAACATACCATGCTGACGGTCGATGAATGAGAAGTCTTGCTCAACACCTTTTGCAGCTAGGCTTTCTTTGATCAACGTACGTAGACCATTGATACGGCTACGCATTTCATCAAGTTCGTCATACCACATTTGTGTAAGTTCAGAACTACTTAATATGGTATTTACAATATCAGCACCGTGTGCTGGTGGCATTGAATAGATACTACGCACAACACTAAGTAATACTGAGTTTGAAACGTCTGCAGTTGCACTGTCTTTTGCAATGATTGAGCACGCACCGATACGCTCGCGATAAAGACCAAAGTTCTTAGAACAAGATGAACAGATGATCATTTCATCAACCGTATCCGCAACTGTTCTAAGGCCTTGTGCATCTTCTTCAAGGCTGGTACCAAAACCTTGGTATGCGATATCAATTAATGGCGTAAAACCTTGTTCTTTCGCAAGTTCAGCAACTACTTTCCATTGCTCTTGATTTAAGTCCATACCACTTGGGTTATGACAACATGCATGAAGTAGTACCACATCACCTTTAGATACTTGCTTCAGTGCATTGATCATCTCATCAAATAACAACCCTTTATTTTCGTAGTCATAGTAAGGATACTCTTTGACTGTTAGACCAGCAGCTTCAAATAGGCTGATATGGTTTGCCCAAGTTGGAGTAGTAACCCAAACAGTCGCATTGGTGTTGCAACGTTTAATAAATTCGGCAGCAACACGTAATGCTCCCGTGCCACCAGGTGCTTGCGCCGTGCGTACACGGTTTGCCAACAATGTACTATGCTCTCCAAGTAACAGTGTTTCCATCTTTTGACAGAAGTCTAAGTTACCAGCCAAACCAATATAAGATTTTGTCGTTTCGTTTTCTAAACGAAATGCTTCCGCTTTTTTAACCGCTCTAAGTACCGGCGTATTTCCCTGTTCATCCTTATAAACACCTACACCTAGGTCAATTTTATTTGGATTAGTGTCCTGCTTATAAGCGGCCATCAGGCCTAAAATAGGATCTGTTGGAAGTGGTTTTAGCTCTGAGAACATGGCTTATCTCTTTTATTTTAATTAATGCAAACTCGAGCGGCTGACGCTCGATTCCAGTAGACTTGATGGTAACATAGAGACTTGTATCTCAG
>NZ_JAKEVK010000214.1:0-7496 GCF_022398435.1 Pseudoalteromonas sp. Isolate6
CTCTCGCGTCCTGCTACCGCTAAGGTACCTATATCCATATAGGCAAGGCAAAAATTTTGCTATTTAGTTGTTCTAAATGAGAAATTTTTAACGAAGCTAATATGCTATTTCACCCTTCAAATTGATTAGAGAATTAATTCAATTGGTATAAAGCAACCTACCCAACCAATAAAAAAGCATGTGATGGCCACATGCTTTTTTATTCTTTAAAGCCGACGTTTTAGCCCTAAGCTTTAATCAAACGCTTTTGTAAGATCTGAACTTGATCTCGCGCTTGAGCTGCTTTTTCAAACTCAAGCTCTTTTGCAAACTTCATCATTTGTGCTTCAAGTCGGTCTATTTCTTTGGCGATCTCTTTCGCATCCATTGCAGGCATACCAGGTTTAAATTTGGCATCGATATCCACCACTTTGTCATCAGCCACTTCCTCACCGAGGTCCATCACATCCGTGATCTTCTTATTGAGCGCCGTTGGTGTAATGCCATTAGCCTCATTATACGCCTCTTGCTTTTCTCTACGTCTTTGCGTTTCATCTATCGCTTGGCGCATCGAGTTCGTTACTCTATCGCCGTACAAAATCGCTTTACCATTTAAGTGACGTGCCGCGCGGCCAATTGTCTGAATAAGAGAGCGCGTAGAACGTAAAAAGCCTTCTTTATCCGCATCAAGTATGGCAACCAATGAAACCTCAGGCATATCCAAGCCCTCTCGTAACAAGTTGATGCCGACTAGTACATCAAAAACACCTTTACGTAGGTCTCGAATGATCTCCATACGTTCAACGGTATCGATATCAGAGTGTAAGTAACGCACCTTAACATTATGATCGTTAAGATAATCGGTCAGATCTTCTGACATGCGTTTTGTTAGCGTAGTAACCAGCACACGCTCATTCACTTCAACCCGTTTGTAGATCTCAGAGAGCAAATCGTCAACTTGAGTTGCAACTGGACGCACCTCTACTTCTGGATCTAATAGCCCAGTTGGGCGGATCACTTGCTCGGCAACATCACCCGCTGATTTATTCAATTCATAATCACCGGGCGTCGCCGAAACATAAATGGTCTGTGGCGAAATCGCTTCAAACTCTTCAAACTTTAGTGGCCTATTATCCAGCGCAGACGGCAACCTAAAACCATATTCAACTAAGTTTTCTTTACGACTGCGGTCACCTTTGTACATTGCCCCTACCTGCGAAACGGTAACGTGAGATTCGTCGATGATCATAAGCGCGTCATCCGGCAAATAATCTAACAAAGTTGGGGGTGGCTCGCCTGGTGCACGTCCCGATAAATATCGACTGTAATTCTCAATACCAGAGCAATAGCCAAGCTCTGTCATCATTTCAATATCGTATTGTGTACGTTGAGCAATGCGCTGCTCTTCGACTAAGCGACTTTTATCCAGTAATTGAGTGCGGCGCTCTTTGAGTTCGACCTTGATACGCTCAATGGCATCAAGGATCTTTTCTCTTGGCGTCACATAGTGAGTTTTTGGATAAATAGTCGCGCGAACGAGATGTTTTTCAATGGCACCCGTCAAGGGATCAAACAGGCTGATCCTCTCTATCTCATCGTCAAACATCTCGACTCGTACCGCGATGGTTTCTGACTCTGCAGGAAAAATATCAATAACTTCACCACGAACTCGATAAGTACCACGGCTAAAATCCATATCATTACGTGTATACTGTAGCTCTGCCAAACGTCTTAACATGTCACGCTGATCGATAGTTTCACCGACTTTCAGTAACAGCATCATTTTCATGTAAGAGTCGGGATCGCCAAGGCCATAAATCGCTGAAACTGAGGCTACGATGATAGTGTCTCTGCGCTCAAGCAAGGCCTTGGTCGCAGATAGACGCATTTGCTCTATATGATCGTTGATAGAGGCGTCTTTCTCAATAAATGTGTCGCTAGCAACAACATAGGCTTCGGGTTGGTAATAGTCGTAATAAGAAACGAAATACTCAACCGCATTATGAGGAAAGAACTCTTTCATTTCGCCGTACAACTGTGCAGCCAGCGTTTTGTTATGCGCCATAATAATCGTCGGACGGTTGAGGTTATTAATGATGTTAGCCATGGTAAAGGTTTTACCCGTCCCGGTAGCCCCCAGCAAGGTTTGATGTGCAAGGCCTGATTCTAAGCCATCGCACAGCTGAGCAATCGCTGTTGGTTGATCTCCGCTTGGCTGAAACTCAGAAACTAGCTGAAACTTATCTTCCATTATGCCTCCTTTTGAACCTCACTTGCTGCAATTTCATTAATGACTTTCTTAAACCAATTGTAGGCAATGGCTGCAGTAAATAAATTTCCCAAAGCAGCGCCAGCAAATAATCCTGGCAATCCAGCCAACAGTGAGCCTAAATAAGCAATAGGTACATAGAATATGAACAACCGGATCACACTTAGAATGAGTGCATTCATCGGTTTATGCAACGCATTAAATGACGAATTGGTTAATATGATCACGCCTTGAAGACCGTATCCTAACGGCATGATATAAATAAATAGCTGTATGGTTTCAACAACAGCCGGCTCATTACCAAAAGTATGACTTATATAGTAAGCGCTCAATACCAGCAATAAGTAGACCGCAAATTGAAAACCAAGCACAAATTTAAGTGTTTGGGTATAGGCATCAGACACACGCTGATAGTGCTTTGCACCAAAGTTCTGGCTGACAAATGGCGGCAAGGTCATAGAAAGCGCTAAAACCACCAGACTTGCGATCGACTCAATACGACTGCCAACACCAAATGCGGCCACAGCTTCAGGTCCATAACTAGCTATAAGTGCTGTCATTACCGCCATTGCTAAAGGTGTCAGCATATTTGCACCAGCTGCAGGCAGGCCTATAGTGAGAATTTTTTTCGCCGCATTTGTGAAGCTGGTGTATTTTGCAGACAGTGAGATAAGACGCTTTTTAACTATCAGCAAATATAAAATGATAGTTACCCCAAGACTCCAAGACAACACACTGGCCACTGCAGCCCCTTTCACACCCATTGCATCAATAGGCCCAAATCCGAAGATTAATATCGGGTCCAGCACCGCATTGACTAATCCTCCGAGTCCCATGACTAAACTTGGCGTTTTGGTGTCACCACTGGCACGCAACACTGAATTACCAATCATCGGTGTTATCAATAAAATCGAGCCAATAAACCACACCGACATATAGTCGTGGATAAATGGCATAACCGCTTCACCTGCACCGAGGAGAATAAAGATCTCATCGACAAAAATAAAACCAAGAATAGAAAGTAATGAAACTAATATCGCAGAGATAATAATAGCCACTGCGGCATCAAATTTAGCTTCATCAAGCAAATTGCTACCCAAAGCCTTAGCGATAACGGCAGATGTTCCGATGCCTAGCCCAATGGCCAAGCTAATTACAGTAAAGGTAACAGGGAAAGTGAAACTGATCGCTGCGAGCGGCTCGGTGCCTAGCATACTAATAAAGAAAGTATCAACGAGATTAAACATCATCAGCGTGATCATCCCGAATATCATGGGGATCGTCATTCGCTTTAAAGTCGCCCCAATATCACCAAAAAGGATATCGTTGCCATTGGAATTTGACTTAGCTTGAGTCATAACAACCTATTTCTGATACTTTAAGCGGCTCATTGTATGCTATTCAAGATGTTGACGCTATGCGGGAAACGTCAAGAGTCGTGATAAAGTCTAAATTAGCAACAGTTACTTATAAAAAGCTGGTATTAAGTCATAGGATTAAGATTTAGTGTTAAAAATAACGATTCAGTAAGTTTTGACAAAAAAGTTACAATCCACCTCGCAAAGTAGCATGTTTTTTGCACAACCAAATTGGCCAAAAGTTCATAAAAGCTTCACACTGAATAACAAATAAACAAAAATACCCAACCAAACATAACCCATTGATATTAATAGATTTAAATATTTATCGAATTTTACTTGAAACGGCCGCAGCGCCCTATTTTCATAGTCTTGCAATACTTCTCAAATAATAATAAACAATGTTATCCACAGATTCCGTGGATAAGTCGCTCCAAGCCAGTAGAATAAAGGTTTTCAGCTTGGAGTAATTTTGATCAACGGTGCATTTAGTATGATCGTTCTTAAAACAACAACTGGATCAATTTAGATCTGTAGACTAACCTTGCTTCTGGAAGTAAAAATCTTCATATATTCCAAAATTAACCAGCCAAGCATATCCATTTGTTTTAACTGGTCTTTTTATTAAGTTATTGATTTTCAATTTATTGATAGTAACTACTTACTGCTAGCCCCACTGCACTTAAGTCGAGATTATTAATACAACACTATTTATATTCAATGATCCCATCCAAGTGACAATTGCACTAATTTAAAGATCTTGAGAAAACATCATAAAATGAGCTGTTAAGGATACAATTCGAGCAAAACGTTCAAAAAATACATGAAACTAAAAAACCAACTGTACGAATACACAGTGAAGATTATATATGTTAATTTTATTCGTTTTAGCTTTGGTTCGACTCTCTTACTTGGTATCGCGAGCCACATTCACACAACAAGTAAATGTAAAATGCGCCGTTTTAACGCGATAAAATGCGTTGAACAAGCTAAAAAGCCAACAAATAGCGCATTAATTCATCGCTTAGTAGAGTTTTTTACGTTTCTGTGATTTTAGTGGTTGACACCTTGCAATGTCGTCATTAATATTTCGCCCCGTTGAGAGATACGCTTCCCCCTTAGCTCAGTTGGTTAGAGCGACGGACTGTTAATCCGCAGGTCCCCCGTTCGAGTCGGGGAGGGGGAGCCAAATTCTCACACTTGACTATTCCCCCTTAGCTCAGTTGGTTAGAGCGACGGACTGTTAATCCGCAGGTCCCCCGTTCGAGTCGGGGAGGGGGAGCCACTCCTTTATCGGAAAGTCAATATCTTATTGTAGTTCCCCCTTAGCTCAGTTGGTTAGAGCGACGGACTGTTAATCCGCAGGTCCCCCGTTCGAGTCGGGGAGGGGGAGCCACTCAATAAGAAGATTTCAAAATTGTTCCCCCTTAGCTCAGTTGGTTAGAGCGACGGACTGTTAATCCGCAGGTCCCCCGTTCGAGTCGGGGAGGGGGAGCCAATTCCACGAAAGCATTAGACTTTTTCAAGCATTTACACTACTCTACAAGCAATATTCTCACTGCACTTGCTCAAACAACAACCTGCTCTGTAATTTATCGCTCAGACGAAAATCAAACCGATGAATTTGATAAAGAATTTGGCAATGCACCCGATACTATGGAATAACCCTCTTTAAGAAGCGTACTATGGCTGGTTTTAAAAAACTTATCGTACTCCAAGTCACCTCTTGGCTATTATTCTCCTTGATTGGTAGCTTTTTTTTCGCAACAAGTTTTGACTCTGCAATAAATAAAGCGCAGCAAAGCGCACACACTATGGTAACAGAGTATATAAAAGACAAAAAAATCACTGAAGTGACCCCAGAACACATTCGCCAAGCACTAAATAGCGGAGATGTTTTCTCAACTTTTATTATAAGAGATTTTGACGGTCAAACCGTTTTACAAGTCAATACGCCAAGCAATCTTCCTTTTATCGCTGAAATTATTGAATCAAACATCAATGCTATTCGTCCTCAATTTGCTGTTAACGATAGCAAAGACATCAAAATCGAATTCTTGATCAATGCACAAAGCCAGGCGCAACTACTGCAACAAGCCCTACTATTGCTCATTATTATTTCTGCACTGGTCGCTTTTATTCCCGTCTTCTTTATGCAAGGCGTCTATAAGAAGCTTAACCGTAACGTCAGTATGACCGTCGCCAGTGCTGTAGATTCATACATCACACAAAACCAAGTCACCGACAACATTGAGTTTGATTTTAACGATGGCAAAGTAGCAGAACTTGGGCATGATTTAGTCCCCTCTTTTAAACGCTTAGCCAGCTTTTTAAAGTCAAAGCAAGAAGACATTAAAAATGCCGCCCACACTATTAAGCAAGAAGCGTATAAAGATGTGGTCACCGATCTTGGCAACCGCAATATGTTCGTTGAACACTACGAGCAATATATTGAGTCGTCTGCCAAAAAGGCATTTGGCTCACTGGCGATGATCCGTTGCTCTGAATTGCAAGTCATTAACCAAACCCGTGGCTATCAAAAAGGCGATGAATATATTAAGTCAGTATCGGATATCATCAAGCACGTCACCGGTACTTATGCAGGCAGCCAAGTGTTCCGTTTAAATAGCTCGGATTTTGCGGTGATCTTACCCAACGTGCCAAGTAAAGAAGCGGAAGAGTTTGGTGAAACTCTACAAGCGCGCTTCACTCAGTTCCAGCAAAACCAAGAACTATCATCGGTTGCAAACACTGGGATTGTGCCTTATGAGAATGGTAAACCACTTGGAGAGCTACTCTCAGTTGTTGATAATGCGATGAGTATGGCGCAGAGCAAACAAGCCAATGCTTGGCATATTCAACGTGAGTCTGACTTAGTGAATAATGTCAGTGCTGGATTTGGCAACCAAAACTGGCGTCGCGTGATCCGCGATGTGATCAGCAGCAAGCGTGTTAGTTTGATGATGCAAAATATCATGCCAATTGGTAAAAATTCTAAGGCCTATGCAGAGATCCAATCCCGCTTCAAAACCGAAGAGGGGCAAATGCTACCAACGGCCTCATTCCTTGCCATGGCTGAAAAGCTAGAAATGGCCATTGAGATTGATCAGTTGATCATAGACACCTCGCTAGAACTTATTAAAACGCGTAACTTTAACGAAAAGTATTTTGGGATCAACGTTACCGCATCGAGCGCTCATAACGATCAATTTGTGATCTGGTTAGAGCGTCGTTTGTTAAAAGAAACCAATCTAGCCTCTAAATTGGTATTTGAAGTTAGCGAGTTTGGCTTACAGCAAAATATTAAAGCCAGTAAGCGTTTTATTGATATGGTGCATCGTGCTGGCGCTCGTATCACCGTTGAGCGCTTTGGTGTGGGCTTAACATCGTTTAAGTTCTTTAGAGACCTAAAGCCTGACTATATCAAAATGGATGCAAGCTATACTCGTGGCCTTGAAGAAGACAAGAATAATCAATACTTTATGCGCTTGATGGTTGACCTTGCACACCGTATCGGTGTCAACGTATTTGCCGAAGGTATCGAGAGCCAAGAAGAGAAACACATCGTCGAAACGCTTTGTTTGGATGGTGTACAAGGCTACTACATCGAAAAACCGAAAGAAATCTAGGTAACCTGAGCCTCGGATAATTCAAGGCTTATCCGAGCTCAACAAAAACTCCAAGGGCAACTTGTTTGCCCTGCCCTATTCTCCAGCGTCATTGCGCTTACTTTCATACACTATCATTTGCCACACCTATTGCAATCTGTGTTACTATTGGCAGGAATTATCATTCAAATTTATCCATGCACTATAAGAAGTTCACAAAGATAGTCATGGAGATTATTTCGGCACTAACAACTAACCTGAGTTCAGTAAGATTAAAAAATC
>NZ_JAKEVK010000215.1:0-7443 GCF_022398435.1 Pseudoalteromonas sp. Isolate6
TTGAAGCGGTAGATTAATTATTTTTTAAAAAATTAAAGCTCCATAAAAAGAGAAGACTAATCAGTCTTCTCTTTAAACTCACACAAGTCTTCAATGAGGCATGAACCGCATTTAGGTTTGCGCGCGGTGCACACATAGCGGCCATGGAGAATAAGCCAGTGGTGGACATCCACTTTAAACTCTTTTGGTACCACCTTTTCTAGCTTTTGCTCGACTGCCACTACATCTTTACCCATGGCAAACTTAGTGCGGTTAGAAACGCGAAAGATGTGGGTGTCTACAGCGATAGTCGGCCAGCCAAAGGCGCAGTTTAGTACCACGTTGGCGGTTTTGCGACCCACGCCTGGTAGTGCCTCTAGTGCTTCACGGTTTTCGGGGACTTCGGAGCCGTGTTTGTCGACGAGGATCTGACACATTTTATAGACGTTATTGGCTTTTGAATTAAACAAACCAATGGTTTTGATATAGTCTCTTAAGCCCTCAAGGCCAAGCTCAAGGATCTTTTCCGGTGTGTTGGCAACAGGGAAGAGTTTGCGTGTCGCTTTGTTTACCCCAACATCAGTGGCTTGTGCTGAGAGGGTAACGGCAACTAAAAGCTCGAATGGTGACGAGTATTCTAGCTCAGTTTCAGGGTGCGGATTTTCGTCCCTGAGTCGCGTGAGTATTTCTATACGTTTTTGTTTATTCATAAGATTTACTTGCTAAATTCAATGACGGTAGCATGCGGTTATTTCATTAAGCAGCGATAGTGACGGTATCGCTGCAAATTAGCATTAGTTTAAGTTAGTGACCCGTGCTCTTGGGCCTTTTACTTCTTCGGCTGTTGGCGCAGCTTTAGCTTTGAGCTGAGCGTCGATAATGTTTTTAGCCGCAATCAAAAAGCCAAGCCCTAAAAAGGCGCCTGGTGGCAGGATAGCAACTAAAAATTGATGATCGAATGAGAAGATCTCAATACGCAATACACTTGCCCAGTTGCCAAGGAGTAGCTCGGCACCATCAAATAGTGTTCCTTGACCAATGAGTTCGCGCATTGCACCCAGTACAAATAGCACCAGTGCAAAACCCAGCCCCATCATTAACCCATCCCAAACCGATAACAGTGGACTATTCTTGGAGGCGAATGCCTCGGCACGACCAATAATGGCACAGTTGGTTACGATTAACGGAATAAATATACCAAGGGATTGATACAGACCAAAGGTATAAGCGTTCATGAGTAGTTGAATAACCGTAACAAAGGCGGCGATGATCATGACAAACACGGGAATACGAATGTCTTTTGGCACCCAGTTTCTCACTACAGATACGGTAAAGTTAGAGCCAACCAGTACCAGTAGTGTGGCAATACCAAGCCCTAACGCATTGGTTACCGTTGAAGTTACTGCAAGGAGCGGACATAGGCCCAAAAGCTGTACCAGTGCAGGGTTATTTTGCCATGTACCTTCTTGAAAGAGCGATTTTAACTGACTCATTGTGACACCTCGCAAGTATTAGGCGCGTTAAATAGCGCATCAAAATGAGTTTTGGCAAACCATGCGGCCTGATTTACCGAGGTTACCACAGCGCGTGGGGTAATGGTTGCGCCAGTAAATGAATCAAATTGACCGCCGTCTTTTTTCACATTCATTTTAGGGTCTGCTTCCCCTTCAACTTGAACGCCGTTGAACGTCGTTACCCAAGCCGATTTTGCCAGCTCGACCTTATCACCAAGGCCAGGGGTTTCTTCATGGCGTGTTACACGCACACCTGAGATCAAACCTTGCCTATCGACAGCGGTTAAGACATCGATATTGCCACTGTAGCCTTTCGGGGTGATGTGTCTCACTAAAAGAGCTGAGGGTTCACCATTGAGTCTGGCTCTGTAAATTGTGTGCGGGCCGCCTGGGCCGAGTTCTAAGGCGTTGCTGGTGGTGCAATCCAAATACAAAGTATTGTCGTACTTATCTGCTGCAATAACCTGAGAAAGTAGTTGCATCAGGTGCTGCTGCTCTTGGCTGGCAATTTTATCTTTGGTGAGGTCATTAATCAGTGCGACCGCTCCTGTTGTTGCCAGTGCAAATGCCGCGAGGATGAGGCCATTTTTCTGCATCGATTGAATTATCATGATTTAGCTCCATGACCATAAGTACGAGGCTGAGTGTAATGATCGATAAGTGGTACTGCCATATTCATGATCACAACTGCAAATGCAACGGCGTCTGGATAGCCACCAAATTGACGAATAACATAGACAGTAAAGCCGATTGCCGCGCCGTAAATCAGGCGACCCAAGTTAGTGGTGGAGGCCGACACCGGATCGGTGGCAATAAAGAAGGCACCAAGCATAGCGCCGCCACTTAACAAGTGGAATAGGGTGCCGGGCTCTGACTCAGGCGCAATGATATAGCCAATCGCACTAGCAAGGCCAAGACTGGCAATAAAGGCTACAGGAATATGCCAGTTGATCACTTTGGCTTTTAGCAGGTAAAGACCACCTAGCAAAAAGGCGAGGTTAACATATTGCCAACCAAGTCCTGCAAGCGCTCCAAAACCCTGCTTACTCATCGCCTCATTAACGGTTAAGCCTTGTGAAACAGCGGTTTTTACCGAGTCTAATGGCGTTGCACCAGTCGCACCGTCAATCACCCCTGCACGCCATACGTCAAGTGTAACACCTTGGCTGCTGGACTCGGTAAAGATCATCGCGAGTTGGTCGACAAAGCTTAGCGACTCTAGCGTGAGTGCTTGAATAGGTGACCATGAAGTCATTTGTACAGGGAAGGAGATCAGCAATAATACATAGGCCGCCATGGCTGGGTTGAAAAGATTAAAGCCTAGGCCACCGTATAGCTGTTTTACAATAGCGATGGCAAAAAATGCACCAATGACGGTTATCCACCAAGGGGCTAGCGGCGGAATACTGATGGCCAGCAGCACAGCGGTGAGCCAAGCACTGCCGTCGCTGAGGCTAGGCCATATCGCTCGACCTCTTAGCTTTAGCACTAGCGCTTCAGCAAGGCTTGCGGTAATAAGCGCCAAAGCCAACTGGATCAATACACCAAAACCAAAATAGTAGGTTTGGACTAAGATCCCGGGAATACAGGCTGCCATGACGGTCATCATGATTTTGTTGACCGACTTATGGCTATGATTGTGCGGGGATGAGGCCATGGTTAGTTTCATGACGGTTCATTTCCTTCTTGTTCTTTCGCTTGCTTCTTCGCTTTTGCTCTCGCAATTGCGGCTTTAACGGCGGCTTTTTTACGTGCTTCAGGGCTAGCTTGTTGCTGCTCAGATGTGCCCTCAGCACCTTGCTCTGTACCGCTGGAGTCTGTTTCTGATCCCGCCGTTGGCTCATTTACTTCTTTGTCTTGCTCATTCATGCTTTCGCCAGCTTCTAGTGCCTCTTTAGCGGCTTTCTTGGCCTTGGCTCTAGCGATTGCTGCAGCAACAGCGGCTTTACGTGGATCTTCCTCGGCGCTTTCCGTTGGAGCGGCTTCTGCTTGTTCGCTCACGCTTGCGCCAGCTTCTTCAGCCTCTTTAGCAGCTTTCTTGGCCTTAGCTCTGGCAATTGCGGCTTTGCGTGGATCTTCCTCGGCGCTTTCCGTTGGAGCGGCTTCTGCTTGCTCGACTGTGCTCTCGCCAGCTTCTTGTGCCTCTTTAGCAGCTTTCTTGGCCTTAGCTCTGGCAATTGCGGCGGCAACGGCGGCTTTGCGTGGATCTGCGTCAGCGTTATCGGTTTGAGCGGTCTCTGATTGCTCGCCTGTGCTCTCGCCAGCTTCTTGTGCCTCTTTAGCAGCTTTCTTGGCCTTAGCTCTGGCGATTGCAGCGGCAACGGCGGCTTTACGTGGATCTGCGTCAGCGTTATCGGTTTGAGCGGTCTCAGATTGCTCGCCTGTGCTCTCGCCAGCTTCTTGTGCCTGTTTAGCGGCTTTCTTGGCCTTAGCTCTGGCAATTGCGGCAGCAACGGCGGCTTTACGTGGATCTTCGTCAGTATTATCGGTTTGAGCACTTTGTGAAGCGTCTGCTTGATTGCTTTCGTCAGCTTCTTCCGCCTGTTTAGCGGCTTTTTTGGCCTTAGCTCTTGCAATTGCGGCGGCAACAGCTGCCTTTTTATCGCTTGGCGCTGCATTGATTTCAGGTTCTGGGGTGTCTTCTGCGGCTTCTTTTTTGGCTTTAGCCCGGGCGATTGCAGCAGCTACGGCTGCCTTTTTATCATCTGCTGCAGCTGGCTCAGATTCAGGCGCGGTTTGGGCTGCGGCCTTTTTCGCCTTTGCACGGGCAATGGCGGCGGCTACTGCATCTTTTTTATCTGTGCTTTCAGACTGGTCAGTTTTTTCTTCTTTATATTTACGCGCTTGCGCTTTGCGTTTTGCACGCTCTTCAGCAATGGCACTGTTGTCCGGCTCTAACTTACCATTCTGACCCCGTTTGGCTTTGGCGCGTGCAATCGCAGCTTGGACCGCGGATTTATCTGACTGCTTATCTTTAACGCGTGATAGTGCTTCTTGCACTTTTTCTTTATCTGCGGCTTTTGGCGCAGCACCAGCTGAACGGCGTTTATGTTTATTTTGACGCTCTTCCTGTTCTCGCTCTAAGCGCTCTTTTCTTGCCTCAAAACGCTCTTTAGCACGCTCAGCTTTGACTTGTTCAAGTTTTTGTTCGCGAATGTCGGCTTTGGCCACTCGGTAGTATTGCACCAAGGGGATTTCGCTTGGGCAAACATAAGAGCACGCACCGCATTCGATACAGTCAAAGAGGTTGTATTCCTCTAATTTTTGGTACTCTTTGCCTTTAGCAAACCATTGTAACTGTTGTGGTAATAAGCTTTGAGGGCAGGCATCTGCACAGGCACTACAGCGAATACATGCCTTTTCATCACCCGGGATCGCAAGTTCTTGGTTGTCTGGCGCGAGTATACAGTTGGTGGTTTTGACCACAGGGATCCTAACCGATGGCAAGGTAAAGCCCATCATTGGACCGCCCATGACGACGCGCTGCGCCTCTACTGGTGAAAAGCCTTGCGAGTCAAGCAGATGCTTTATTTCAGTGCCGAGTAAAGCCCACACATTGCTTGGTTGAGTAATGGTATTACCGGTCACGGTAACTACGCGCTCAATAAGGGGTTTCCCCTCAAAAATGGCTTGCCAAATTGCGAACAGCGTTCCGACGTTCTGCACTAGTACGCCGATATCAGCAGGGATCCCAGTACTCGGTACTTCTTTAGAGGTTAATACCTTAACCAGTTGCTTTTCACCGCCAGAGGGATATTTGGTTGGCACACTACGGACTAAGATATCCTGATTATGCTGAGCCGCTGCGGTGATCGCCGCAATGGCTTCAGGTTTATTATCTTCAATGCCAAACAACACTTTTTGTGGTTTCAATATACCTTGTAGCACTTCGACGCCTGCGACGATTTCTTTGGCGTGTTCACGCATCAAACGATCATCGGCTGTGATATACGGTTCGCACTCAATGCCATTAACGACTAAAAACTCAATAGGTTTTGGACTGTCTGCTTTGACATAAGTTGGGAATCCCGCACCGCCCATACCGGCAATACCAGCTTGGTGGATAATATCAATAAGCTGTTTGTTATCAAGCGTGTTTAGGTCACTAATAGGATTCAGTGGTGTCCACCTATCTTCACCGTCTGGGCGCAAAATAATACTGAGCTCAGGTAGCGCGGATGGATGCGCCGATGGCATCGGTTTTATCGCTTCAATGGTGCCAGATGTGGGCGCATGAATAGGAAGCGACCAGTTCGTGCCGGGAGCCGTCAATGCTTGCCCTTTAAGCACGTGCTCGCCCGACTGTACTAGTAAACTGCCGTTTGCACCTATATGTTGCTTTAACGGGAGAATGAGTTTATCCGGCAAAGGTAAACGAGCAATCGGTTGTTGGTTAGATAACGTTTTTTGCTCTGGTGGATGGATGCCACCTGGGAACTGCCACAGTTTTCCACTTTCTATTTGTTCAAGTAATGTTTCCACTTAAACCTCTTAATCAATCTGTGTCACAGGAATGGCGTCTAGCTGCCATTTCCACGTTTGCTTGGTCTGTGCAACTGGGATCATATCAATACAATCAACCGGGCAGGGTTCGACACACAGATCGCAGCCTGTGCACTCGTCAACGAGTACGGTGTGCATTTGTCTGGTTGCACCAACAATGGCATCAACGGGGCAAGCTTGAATGCATTTGGTACAGCCAATACATTCGTCTTCACGAATGTAAGCCACCTTCTTGATCGGCTCTGCGTCTTCTCCACCAGCCAATGGCTTTGCTTCTACGCCCATTAAGTCCGCCAGTTTTTTCACTGTAGCTTCACCGCCGGGAGGGCATTTATTTACGTCATCGCCATTCGCAATCGCTTCAGCGTACGGTCGACAGCCGGGATAGCCGCACTGGCCGCATTGAGTTTGTGGCAGAATGGCGTCTATCTGTTCAACAATTGGGTTGCTTTCAACTCGGTATTTCACTGCTGCATAGCCAAGCACAATACCAAAAATGAGCGCCAGCGCACCAAGTGCAAGTAATGCGTAAAGTAATGTCATATCTAAAACTTAACCAATCCAGAAAAGCCCATAAACGCAAGCGACATGAGTCCTGCGGTGATCATCGCTATCGATGCTCCTTTAAAGGGGGTTGGCACGTCAGCGACAGCTAAGCGCTCACGCAAGGCGGCAAATAGCACCAGAACCATAGAAAAACCAACCGCTGCGCCAAAACCATAAACTGCAGACTCTAAAAAGGTATGGTCTTTCTTAATATTAAGTAATGCAACACCTAGTACTGCACAATTAGTTGTAATTAAAGGCAAGAAAATTCCCAGCAACCGATACAAGGTTGGGCTGGTTTTACGCACCACCATTTCAGTAAATTGCACAACCACTGCGATAACCAAAATAAAACTCATCGTTCTTAAAAAAGTGAGGTCAAGCGGCAACAAGATATATTGATTGACCAAATAGCTGGTGACTGAAGCTAGGGTGAGAACAAATGTTGTCGCTAAAGACATTCCCACTGCGGTATCTAATTTTCCAGATACCCCCATAAATGGGCATAAACCCAAAAACTGAACTAAAACGAAGTTATTCACCAGCACTGTGCCAATGAGCAACAAAATGTATTCGGTCATTCCTGCCTCTATAACTTAGTCACTTTATTCGGGCTACTCCCGATAAATCGAGGTGATAGTTAACTGTATTAAAGAATTTACTGGGTGCAAATTTTGATTTGATTTAATTTTGCTAAAAGCACTTTTCAGTATAATTAAATCGATAGCACCGTTTCGCTCTGTGTTTCTAAATGAAAAAACATACTTTGCAATCAACAGAGTTATGGTCTCTGATTTCGTAAAGCTTTTGCTTAAGGTCTCATGCTAGCAGTTTTCATTTAATTATTGGCAAATAACCCTAACTCAGAGCTCGTTTACTAAGCGGTTTATTGATTTTATTT
>NZ_JAKEVK010000216.1:0-7403 GCF_022398435.1 Pseudoalteromonas sp. Isolate6
TTGTAACATAGTTTATTTACTCAAAATAGAGCAATGACATTATGCTAAGTAAACTAACAATAAAACAAAAAATTACTTTAGGCTTTAGTGCATTAGGTGTGCTGCTGTTACTTGCGTGTGTGTTTGCCTATTTAGCATTGGCGCAAATAAAGTCCGCTAATCAAAATATGGGCCAAATTACTTTGCCGATTCAGCGCAGTGCTAATGCCCTGCAATTTGAGCAGCTTAAGCTCAGCAAACTGATTTCCCAAGCTTATACTCTTGAAAGCGAGCAAGATATCAACCGGGTTCGACAGCAATTCATTACACAGCAGCAACTGTATGTTGAGCGTCAGCAGCACTTAACGTCATTGACGCAAGCCATGCCTGAATTTGTCACACCATTAAGGCAAACTCTGGCGCTGGGTGAACAACTCGGTGATGCCGCAAAGCAAATGCTGCAGGCTAAGGCTGATATTGTACAAGTACAGCAGCGGATCCAATCTCAATATCAAGCTCTTAAACAGGGTAAAGAACAGGCAAGTAATGCCATGCTGGATCTCGAGTTAATTGAGACAGATAACGCGCGGCAGTTGGAGGAAATGGTCGGGACAGGCGTTCGCATTGATGACATGCTCTTTACCTTGGATAATAACAGTCAACGGATCAGTGGGTTAACGCTTGATCAAATAGAGCAGCACCAACAAGATATGTTGTTTTTATTGGATAATATTGAAGACAACATAGCCTTTTTGAAACGGCAAGCCTATGGAATGGATGCAGATGACTTATTAAGTCAGTTTAGTGAGGGCATGACTAAGCTCAGAGAAAAGCTTGGTGAGCCGGGGCACCTGTATGTCGCGGTACAAGATAAATTGCGGCAACAACAACAAGCCGCGATGCTATATAAGCAGTCAGAGCAGTATGCGGTTGCCATTTTAACCGAGCTTGAGAAAATACAGCAAAATGCCGACGCGGCATTTAACCGCTCTCAAAATAATGCTGAAACTCTTGTTGAGCGAGCACAAAATACCGCCATTTTATTGGTGATTGTATTTATCGCATTAGGCACGTTTATCTCGATTTCAACCAGTCGGGCTATGCTTGGGCCGCTAGCTGCGGTTAATAAAATGCTCAAATACCTTGCGACTGGCGACTTTTCTAGACAAATGAGTAAGCGCAGCGATGATGAATTTGGTCTATTAATTAATAATATCAATCAGGTTAAAGACAACCTTCGTGCCTTACTTGAGTCAATCAATAACCAAGTTCATGAACTAGAAGACCTATCAGAGTCATCATTAAGCGAGAGCAAACAAATAGCCAATAATGCGACCGAGCAAATGCGCCGCATGGATAATGCCAATCGTTTAGCGCAAAGTATTTCAGCTAGTGCTTTGGCGGTTTCCGAACGCTCGTCAGATAGCCTCGCAAGTATCCATACCGCCAACCAGCATAAAACCGAAGTGAGTAAGTACACGCAAGACAATAAAGAACATATTCTATCGCTTAGCACACGCATGAGTGAAGCAGTCGAGAGTATGACCAAGCTGACAACACACAGTGAGAATATTGGCAGCATCTTGGACACCATTGTTTCTATTGCGGAGCAAACCAACCTGTTGGCGCTAAACGCAGCAATTGAGGCGGCGCGTGCTGGTGAGCAGGGGAGAGGGTTTGCTGTGGTCGCCGATGAGGTTAGAACGCTTGCGTCAAGAACGCAAGAGTCAACCAGTGAAATTAACCAAATGATAGTAGCACTAAGACAAGATACGCACACTGCCTCAGAAGCCATTAATTCCGGCCAGCGCGATGTAGCCTTATGTGTAAAACAAAGCGAGGCACTTGCCAGTGCGATGGATGAAATTGCCAATGCACTTGCGCAGGTCACTCAGCTAAGCGAAGAAGTGAGCCAAGCCGCTGATCACCAGGCGAAAGATTGCCAGCAAATTGAGCAAGTGATGTTAGATGCACAAAGTACCGCAAGTGATAATGCTCAGGCGATGCAAAACTTGGCGAAAGGCAGCGAGTCGCTCAGTAGCTTCTCGCATCGTCTAGCAACACTGGTTGAGCGCTTTAAATTGTAAAAATGTAAATTGGTATTATACACGCTTTGATGGTCTGGAATAAATATAAGACATCACTGCGATTTTTATACTGCCAATTACGCAGGCCAACCAAGCCGTCGGTGAGAAAAAAATAAGTAAAGCATAACTTGCAGCCATGCCGGCTGTTGCCAGAACTTTGGCTTTGAGAGGAATAATCTTGTGTTGCTTCCATAGTGTTAATGAGGCGCCAAACCTTGGGTGATTTAGCAGCCATAAAGCAAGCTTAGGTGAAGCTTTTGAAAAGCACGCCAAAGCCAAAATAAAAAAAACGGTGGTCGGCATGACGGGCAAAACAATACCAATAACACCAAGGGCTACAAATAGGTATCCACATAGCAGTAGGGCTATTTTTTTATAGTTGGCTAAGGCGGCTTTTAGCATCATGGATAAACGTGCGCTTGAAATGCTTGGAAACGAGTGAAGGCTTGGCGAGCACCTTCAACGAGCGCTTGCTCTTGCTGTTCACTCAGTTCAATTGAGTCTATGATTTGCACAAGCTCTCGCCAAGCGCTGCCGCGACCAGCCCCTGGGCCTGCTAGATACCGAGCGCCGTGCTGCGCATTAAAACTAAGCTTGGCTTCAACTTGTTTACCTAGCATCGCCGCACCTACTTTTGAGCCTTCAACGACATAAAGCCAACCGAGTGCTGTAGCGACATCGGTATCATCGGCTATTTCTGATGTTAAATAAGGAGCAGGTATGTGGGTTTCAAGGTCGATAAAGTCTTGTTCAAGCATGCCTAAGCGGCGACGCGCGGCTAAGTCTGGAATAAGTGCTAATAATTCTGGGTGTTCATAGAGCGCACTCACATCTTTTAAAAAATAAAACTGTAGTCGTAAGAAATCAAGGTAGCTTTGTGTGTTGGTGAATGGTTCTTGCGCCATAATTGACTTGTCTACATTATCATGGGTATCTGCAGTTGCATGTTTTAAGTTTTGTGCTCTAGAAAGTGTAGAGGTAACGGTAGTCATGGGTGCTCCAAAGTGATGTAACTGAAATATAGCGCTGTCTTTAAGCAAAAGTACAGCGCTTAAGTGTTTATTAAAGTTTGATTTCTAAACCAATCGAAATAGTCTGCCCCGGTTCAGGCATCGCAACGATTGAGCCGGTTGAAACCTTATATTGATCGGTCAAATTGGTGACCGCTAGGTTGCCCTTGATGCTGTCGCTAAAGATATAATCAAAGTAAAAATCAAGCTGATAGCCTGCTGGAATATACTCAAGTGCGGTTACGCCTGTCCCTGACAAAAAACCACCCGGATGATGTTTCTCGGAGTGTTTTTTGTAGGTAAAACCTGTATCAATTGTGTCGTTGAAGAGTGTCATACCAAGCGTAGCGATATAGCTTTTTTCTGGTGGTATACGAAGTGGTGTTAAACTTCCTGCAAACCCGCTCGCATTACAAGTATCTACACCTGCAGCCTCAGCCATTAAGCGTGAGCACATTTTGACGCCGTTGTACTTTGTGTAAGATAACCTGCTGTAAAATAAGTCGCTTTGGTAATGAAGGCCAAACTCTGTACCGGGCAGTTCAAACTTATCATAGTTGGTAAAAGTGAATTTTTGATCCCATGAAGGTGCGTCGGGTTTAGGCAAAAAGCCGGTAGCCAACATACTTTCAATATTGGTGTAGAAGTATTCCGCCGAGATAATTAGCTTATCCCCGTGACTGAGTAAGTTGCTAAAGTCACTTTCAAAGCCAATATCATACGATTTCGTTTTTTCAGGGGTGATCGGATAGTCACTAGAGTAAGAAAATACCTCATTGGAAACCGTTGTTTCGTACAGGTTTGGCATACGATATGCGTTGCTATATTTGGCTTTAATAACTGTATTATCAAGCAGTTGATAATTTACTTGTACGGTTACATCCGCTTTGGCATCAAATGTAAGTTTTTCGTCTGTTTGATAGTCCTCGTTTACTGAGTCATGAAGGTTTACGTTCAGTGCAAGCTCTACAGGCGCAAGATCGATATTGGCATTGGCAAATAACGCACGTTTTGTTTGCTTGCCGTGTCGCGAAGTCGCCTTTAAATTGAAGTCAGCAGGGTACCAGTCTCGATTAAAATTGTCTCTCCAGTCTTTATGTGGGCTTAATTTTTCAACCTGCCAAGATAGACCATAGGTCAAAGTAATTGGTGTACTGGCCAGCGATAATGCAGAGGTATTGAATGCACTTATCCCATGACGCTTATTATTATAACGGTGAAAGTATTGCCCCGCATTTGCTCCTAGGTTGCTACCAAGTGCATTATATTGCTGTAACCTCGCGCTGGTACGCCAGACGTTAACACTAAGATCGACTAATGGGTTATCACTCGGTAAGAAACGGTACAACGCACTGGCACTGTTTACCAAAGCAGAGCCCGGAGCCCACTGCGGCATGGTTTCTACACCTTCTGGAATTTCTTCGGACATCCATTGTTCCTGGCCATTTTCATCAATCACCTTCCAAAACTTGGTGTCACCGGCTCGTTGTTTGTACCAGTAGGTGGCCAGCATTTCTCCCGCTTCTTGCTTATGGTAGCGTGTATTCACCTCTAATGATTGTTCGTCCGTAAACGCATAAGTTAGTTTTGCTAGGTATGAGTCGCTTTCAAAGCTTGTATTGACGACTTCGCCATTTTGATTGACCGGAGGTGGGATAAGGTCGACTACTGTTATTTCGTCATATTGTCCTTCGTGTTCAGTTGAAGGTACCCAACGCACGTACTCCTTGGCTTCAACAAAGTCGTTAAAGCCATTTTTACCAGCAAAGTAGTTACCAACCTTTTTCTTACTAAAAGCGAGTACCGCTTGTAAGTTATCTTGTTGATAAGCTGTTGCTAGCGTAAACCCGCCGCCTGCAAAGTCGAGAGTGTCATTATGGTTGCTGATTTCGTAATAACTTTGCAGACCAAAGCTTTCAGGTACTTCAGGTGTTCTATTGTTGTTGTGCGTATTTACTTTAACCAAAGCGCCGAGACTCTGACCATCTTGAAGAATATCATGCGTGCCTAATGTTCGGATATTGACTGTTCCGCCGATTGCCCCAGACCCAAAGGGTGAGGCTTTGGTCGATGCGCCTTTTTCGACATTCACCGAGCTTATCAAGTTTGAGTCGATATAGGTTCTATCCGACGAACCCATATAACCTCGGTTTGTGTGCGTTGATTGTAAACTTCCGTCGATAAAAATCGGTACACGTCCTTCACCTTGCACGCCACGAATACCAATATCCAGTGCGCCAGCTTCGTTTCGAATATTGTTTGCCTCTACACCAGAAAACGTTGAGAAGATATCTGAGTTAGATAAACCTTTGGTTCGAGCAATCTGTTCACGATTAAGATTGAGTTTATCGCCTTTGACAGTGATGACTTCAATATTATCTTGTGGATCTTTTGCCCGGTTGTGTTTTTTAGTTTGAGTGTTTTTGGTTTTGCTTTTTTCTGGCGCTGACCCGTTAATCGCCGCTTTAATAACAATGTTGTTGTCGATAATACTTGCCGTTAACTGGCTACCTTTTAGTGTGCGCTCTAGCGCCTCGGTTAAACTGATTTCACCTTTAAGTGCAGGAGCCTGCAGACCATTTAATAGTTTCGCATCGGCAATTAGATTCATACTCGCAGCCTCAGCTACCTGCGTTAAGGTATGGCTAATAGGTTGCTTCATAAGATTAAATTGATATATAGCAACTTGACTCTGCGCGGCTGCAGGCAGGCTCAGGCTAAGCCCGAGTGCAAATGCTAAGGGGGTGAGTCTTGTGTTTAAAACAGAGCGGGTTCTCATTGTTATGCGTCCAAATAAATTACCTAAGATGAAAACGAATGAGAATGAGAACTCCTCAATAAATATTTGAATATTTTTATCTTGTCATTGAGAATCAACTATAACTATATGATTGTTATACTCTTTAACTTCTACAGGGAGAACGTGTGGAAGTAAGTTTAAAAAGCTTTCGAGTTCTGATGCTAAAAAGGTACCCGAAATAACTAATTGCTCAGTTGATTGAGCGGTTAAGGTGTAACTTATCGCATGGTGTCGTTTAAATTCCTCAAATGCTTCGTTAAGTGGCGCATTGTCGAACACGAGTCGTCCTTGCTTAAACGCATCGACGAGATTGAGGTTTGGATCAAACTCAGTCTTGACAATGCCGTCACTATCCACAACCGCCATTTGACCTTTTGTCAGCGCTATTTGCTGATTTTGGTTTTGCACGTGTACATGACCATGATCTACCATAACACGAACGCTATTGGCTTTTTTATCAACGGAAAAGCGGGTACCTAGTACGGTAATTTTTGTGCTGCCGGCACTGATAACAAATGGTCGGCTTTTGTCACTGGCAACGTCAAACAGCACGCGACCACTGAGTAGCTTATTACTGCGCCGGTCGCCATCAAAATCAATAGCGAGGGAAGTTTTGGCATCTAAGGTCAGTCGAGATTGGTCGGGCAGTGAGATATTGCGTAATTCGCCTCTTACTGACTGGTAGCTGGCGTGAAAGGTGTCTTCGTTTATTTGAAAGAACCAAGTTTGATAGCCAAAGAAACTCAATGCAAAAAGTGCAAAGCATGCGGCCATGGCGAAGTACCGCTGAGTTGTCTTTGATTTAAGCTTCGAGTCTTTAGCAGGGCGCTCTAATTGTGCAATTTCTTGCCCTGAAAATTGCGATAACAGTTGCTCTACCTGCTTACTTTCTTGATAGGCTGTTTGGTGTGCACGGCTCTCACCAAGCCAGCGATTGAGCGCTTGCTGCTGCGCTTTGTTTAGCCCTTGCCTTTCGAGTTCTAGCCATTGGTTTACTTGCTGTTGTACTGATACATTATGACGGTCCATTGCGATTCTCTTATTGTTTTTGTAATGCGTTACGGCAAGCAAGCATGGCCGTTGCCAAGTGTTTTTCAACCATGCTGATAGATATTCCCATTTGCTCTGCTATTTGTGGTTGGCTTAAGTTTTTAAATTTATAGAGCACAAATGCTTGCTTGGTTTTTTGAGGCAAAGAGTCGATACTTCGATTAAGTAATGCCAGTTGTTGTTGACTTGAGAGCTTAGCCTCGGGCTCATAATAACTTGGCGCGACTAATTCGAAGTCGTCGGGCTCAGCAATAGCCTGATTTTTTCGATATTGATCAATCACAATGTTTTTCGCGGCTTTAAAAAACAGCGCGCGTTCTTGCGTGTTATCCTGCTTTGGATTGCTGCTTTTATAGCTTAATATTCGGGTATACGCCTCTTGAACTATATTTTGAGCCTTATCTTTGCACCCCACTGAACGAGCGATATAACTTAATACTTCTGAGTAATAACGTTCCAAAATACACCAGTATGCTT
>NZ_JAKEVK010000217.1:0-7355 GCF_022398435.1 Pseudoalteromonas sp. Isolate6
GTATAAAACCTCGCTTTTTTATAAATATTATGAATGATTTTAGTTTGAATGCACTGACACCGGATCTTATTTTAGATGCGATTGAGGCACTTGAGATATATCCGACAACGGGATTATTGGCCTTAAACAGCTATGAAAACCGTGTTTATCAATTTGGCGCTGAGGATGGCAAGCGCTATGTGGTGAAGTTTTACCGCCCAGCGCGTTGGACGGATGAACAAATTCTTGAAGAGCATGAATTCGCACTGGCAGCAAAAGAAGCCGAAGTGCCAGTTGTGGCGCCCTTACTTATTGCCGAGCGTAGTCTGCATTTTTATGAAGGTTATCGCTACACGTTGTTTCCAAGTGTTGGTGGACGCCAGTTCGAGCTCGATAATCTAGATCACTTAGAAATTTTAGGTCGCTACCTAGGGTGCTTGCATTGTCTGTCGGCTGAGCGAGCATTCGAACATAGACCACAGCTCAACACTCAGCGGTTTTTGGTTGATGCACAACAAACACTGCTAAAAAGCCAGTTAGTGCCTAGTCATCTACATACTCCATTTGTTACTATTCTTGAGCAAGTTATTAACAAAGCAACCTCAAAGTATCAAGTTGCCAAAACGCTTCGGCTTCATGGTGATTGTCATGCTGGAAATTTATTGTGGTCTAGAGACCAATTGATGTTGGTGGATCTTGACGATTGTCAGCAAGGTCCAGCGGTACAAGACTTGTGGATGATGTTAAATGGTGACCGCAACGAGCAATTAGTACAATTAGATACCCTGCTTGTGGGTTACGAAGAGTTTATGCCGTTTGATGCAAAAGAGCTTGCGTTAATTGAGCCGCTACGCGCCATGAGAATGGTTAACTATATGGCTTGGGTGGCCCAACGCTGGCAGGATCCTGCATTCGAACGGAACTTTTCTTGGTTTGCGACAGACAAATACTGGGAACAACAGATCCTAGCGTTAAAAGAGCAATTTGCCGCATTAGATGAACCAAGTTTGAGCCTATTTCCTTAAAATTAGAGAGAGTAACATGCTAAAAAAATTAAAAGTCGCACTTATCGCATTACTTTTGCCCATTGCTGCGATGGCTTCAGACTTTACCGAGGGTGAGCACTACACAACCTTAACAACCGAACAGAGTAAATCAGAGAAAGTTACTGAATTTTTCTCTTTTTACTGTCCTCATTGTTTCCGCTTTGAGCCAATTGCTAAAGCGATTAAAAAGAACTTACCTGAGGGAGCGTACTTTGAAAAAAGCCATGTAAACTTCCTACGTGGTATTCCTACAGAAACGCAGAGCAATCTTAGCTATGCCTATATTATTGCTGAGCAAGAAGGCAAAGAGGATGTGATTGCTGAAAAGATTTTTAATGCTATTCATGTTGAAGGAAACAAACTGTTAGACATTAAAGATTTAAAAACGCTAATGGAGCTAAATGGGATTGCTGCTGAAAAGTTTGATCAGGCTGTAACGAGTATGCCAGTCGTGAGTGCTGAAAATAACATGCTTAAAGCACAAGAAAAGTTTTCTGAAGCGGGGGCGCTTACAGGCGTTCCAACTTTTATCGTAAACGACAAATACAGAATCGAAATGAAAGGTATCAAGAGCCAAGAACAGCTTGATGAATTGATCGCATATCTATTAAAAAAATAAGGACTGGAGAAAGTTAGTATGTTGAAAGTATTAAAAGGCTTAGCGGTTGCACTAATGCTTCCTCTTCTTGCTCAGGCTGCACCATTTGAAGAAGGTGTGCATTATGAAGTTATTGCCGAGCGCGGCACGAAAAAGCCTGAGGTAATGGAATATTTTTCTTTTTATTGTCCAGCCTGTAACGCAATGGAAAATTTAATCGTTGACGTTAAACCAAAGCTGGATGAGGGTGTTAAGTTTAAAAAAAGCCATATAGATTTTGTCGGTCCAAGAGAGCCTGAGATCCAACAGGTGTTGGCACAAGCACTTGCAACTGCTGAAGTGCTGCCACAAAAAGACAAGATAGTTGCAGCCATGTTTAATCATATCCATGGCAAGCGTGCAAAAATCAATGAACTTGCTGATGTAAAAGATATCTTTATTGCTCAAGGTGTTGAAGAAGAGAAGTTTGATAAACTTTATGCCAGTTTCTCTGTTCGTACTAAAGCTTCAAAAATGCAACGTATGCAGAAGACTCTTTCTGATAAAGGCGCGCTAACAGGGGTACCAATGTTCGTGGTAAACGGTAAATACAAGCTATTACTTCGTGAATCTGGTACGACTAAGCCAGAGCAAATTGCAGCTTTGGTGAATTATTTAGCAAAGAAATAAAATCTAATTTGTATTAGACTAGCCCTGCAATTATTGCGGGGCTTTTTTATGTTTAAAATTTTAGTTTCTAGCTGCTTATTAGGTTATCCAGTGAGGTATGACGCTTCTTCACAAAGCCTTCAAGACAATACCTTGCAGTATTGGCGGCAAAAAAATTGGGTCTTACCGCTATGTCCCGAAGTATCTGGTGGTTTACCAACACCTCGCCCATCGGCTGAAATAGCAGATGGTAAAGTTTTGAGTAAACATGGCGATGATTTTACCTCCGCGTTTGAACTCGGTGCTAAAAAAGCGCTAGCGGCTTGCCTACAGCACGATATAAAGTTTGCGTTGTTAAAAGAGTCCAGTCCGTCTTGCGGCAGCAATCTGATTTACGATGGTAGTCATACAGGTAAAAAAATAGTAGGGCAGGGGCTGACTGCGTCTTTATTACGGCAATCCGGTATTCAAGTCTTTAGCGAAACTCAACTGCCAGCACTTATCACAGCGATGGCAGCCAGTCGTTAATCGTTAGAGATCACTTTCTCACTAAGTAAACGCCAGATTCAATATGATGGGTATAAGGGAACTGATCGAAAATCGCCATACGTGCGATTTTATGTGTTTCACATAATAAGGCTAAATCACGTTCTAACGTGTCTGGATTACATGAGATATAAATAATGTTGTCGTAGTTGCTAACTAATCGACAGGTCAATTCATCCATACCTGCACGAGGCGGATCGACGAGAATCGTTTGGCAATCATAGGACTGTAAATCGATACCATCTAATCGAGAAAACTTTTGCCCTTTCATGGCTTGTGTAAACTCTTCACTCGACATGCGAATAATATCTAAGTTATCGACTTTATTTGCTGCAATATTAAATTGTGCAGACTTTACTGATGATTTAGAAATCTCAGTAGCCAGCACTTTATTGAATGAGCCTGCCAATGCAATTGAAAAGTTACCGTTACCACAATAAAGCTCAAGTAGATCGTTGCTTAGCGGTTCACTAATAGACTGTGCCCAAGCTAGCATTTTCTGATTCACTTCCGCATTCGGTTGCGTAAAGCTGTTCTCAACCTGCTGATAAATATATTCTTTACCGTTAACGCTTAGTTTTTCAGTTACATAGTCATTGCCAAACACAACCTTTTGTTTTCTAGCACGACCGATAAAATCAACTTTGTAGGTTTGCTGCAACTCGGTTCTTAATGTCTGCATGGCAGTCTGCCACGCTTCATCTAACTGCTTGTGATAAAGCAAGCTGATCAGTACTTCCCCACTCAGCGTCGTGAGATAGTCGATTTGAAACAGCTTACGACGCAATATTTCGTTGTCTTTTAGCTGGTGTATCATCACTTGCATCATTTCATTGACAAGCGGCGCACCAGGATCAAAGCTATCAACACGGATCTTTTCTTTTGTTTGCTGGTCAAACATGATGTGAAACAGATCTTCACCATCATGCCATACTCTAAATTCACAGCGCTGGCGGTAATGGCGAGATGCAGACTCATACACTTCAAGTGCAGGTGCATTAAACGGTGCAAATTGTGTTGTGATACGCTCAGCTTTATCCGCTAACTGTTGCTCGTATGCTGAATCATCAATTTTTATTACTGCCATGCTAAAACCATCTATGTTGAATTAAGAGGCGCTATTTTAGGGAGCGTTGCTAATTTGTCCAGTCTAGCATCACTGATGCATCTGGTTTGCTGTTTTTTTAATCATTATACTTTAGCTTTGCGCAAATATGCCGATAATCTAACTAATATATTGGAGGGCATACCATGAAAATCGGGCAATTAAATCAGTTGCTCAATCCAGCGATGCAGCATAAGCCTGGAAAGAGCAAAGGGATAGGACCAAATATCCAAATTAATTCAGACAGCTATGCGGGTGATAAATCCAAATTAGCTGCAAAAATTCTTGATGATAAGCTTGCAGAAGCGTTGGGGATTGAGAAGCCGACACAAGACAAGAAAGACAAGCCATTATTTGATTTTGAATCTATTGTCAAAAATGTACTCGATTTTGTTCAGGGTGCAGTGAAGAAAGCCAAAGTCGACGGCAAAAATGATGACGAGTTGAAATCCATGCTCGATGGGGCACGTAAGGGCGTGCTTCAGGGGATAGATGAAGCCAGCGAAGAGTTAAAAGGCATGGGGGCTTTTAATTCCGACATCGAAGATGGTATTGAAAAATCACGAGAAGGGATTTTTAAAGGTTTAGATGATTTTGAAAAAGAGCTGTTTGAAGAAAAGTCGCCAAAAGCATTAGCGATCAGTGCCGCGCAGTTTGCGAGCCTCTCTAATCAGGCTGAATATGCATTTACAACAGCTGAAGGAGATGAAGTCGTTATTTCATTCTCCGATGCATATTCTCAGGGAGCCGCTGCGAGTGTTGCTCAAAAAGGTAATGATTATGGCATGGCATATGGCACTAAGTCTTCTCACGAAGTCAGTTTCTCAATTAAGGTAAATGGTGAGTTGAACGAAGAGGAGCAGCAAGCTATTAACGATATGATGGAAGATATCCGTAATGTCAGTGATTCTTTTTTCGGTGGTGAATACGATGAAGCGTTCGATTTAGCAAAGTCGCTTAGTTTAAATTCAGATCAGATCACTAATTTCACGATGGATCTCAGACAAAGTAAAACGTCTGCTGCGATTGCTCAATATCAGCAAGGCAATCCAATGAAAGAGTTAGAGAAGGCATTTATGCCACTGAATAAGCAGTTAGCAGATGTACAAGAGCAAGCTAAGGGACTCAATGCTGATAATGAGTTGCCAAACTTGCTTGCTTGGATGAATGAAGGCCAGTCGAGACTAAATGAGTTTTTGGATTATGCAAGTAGCTTTTTTAGTAAACTGAATGAATTAAATAAAGAGCAGGTAGAGCAAAAACAAACAAGCTAAGCGAGTTTATTTTCGCGAGGACTCGTGGCAAACTTCATGCTCCATTGATTTGAGGAATGAAGTTTGTCGCATATTTTGGTTTTCGATTCGGGGATAGGTGGCACCAGTGTGCTGTCGCACTTAAAGGCATGTTTGCAGGGGGGTTCATTCAGCTATGTTATGGACAACGCTTTTCTCCCATATGGCCTTCAGCCTCAAGAGCTAATCAAATCACGTATCAAGGGACTGATTTGTTGGCAACAGCAATGCTTGGGCAATGTTGATCTTATCGTTATTGCTTGTAATACCGCTTCAACATACGCATTAGAAGAAGCCAGAAAACATACCCATATTCCAATTATAGGTGTTGTTCCTGCTGTTAAGCCTGCGGCGTCTAGTTCAAAGACCAAGCACATCGCACTATTGGCAACACCGGCAACGTCAAATAATGCTTATACACATAAGCTCATCATGGATTTTACCTCAGGTTGTAAAGTTGAAACTTTGCATTCCACGGAGCTTGTTAGGATCGCTGAGCACTTTTATTGGCATAACGAGTTGGATAAAGAGGCACTTTGCGCGGAAATAGTCCGGCTTAACATTCCAGTCACTGTTGATAGGTTAGTGTTAGGATGTACACATTTTCCTTTGATAGCTCACGATATCAAGAATTGCTTACATAAGCATGTTGAGCTGGTTGATTCAGGCAAGGCAATAGCTAATCGCGCATTGTCATTGTTGGAAAGTCAAATAGTAGTAGGGGAAAAGGTGCCGAGTGCATCGGAAGTGCGTTTCTATGCAACGGCACCAGTAATAGGTAATAAAGAAGCAATCTCTATTATTAATTTAAATAAAGATTAATTAAGCAGGTGAGTGATCCATCTCACCTTCAGGCTTTTGCTTTGCTTCTCTTACTTTTAATGTACGCTGTTGAAATTCACGCTCATTGAGTTGAGTAATAGCCTTTTCCGCATCTTGCTTAGACATCTCAACAAAACCAAAACCGCGACGTTTGCCTGTATTTTTATCCTTAAGTAGACGAACTGAAAATACTTGCCCTTGCTCTTCGAAAAGCTCGCGGACAACATGTTCGTTGGCTCGATACGGTAGATTACCTACATATAATGTAGTGGTTGATAAGTTTGATTGTTTTTCTTGTTGTGTATCACTTTTTAAAAACTGGCTTATTACACCACCGATGATAATACCTACGGCAAGCATAAGAGCAGCGTCGAACTGAGTAGAGCTTAATGCAAGATCAACAATGAAAAAGCTCGCTACTGCAATAACCAAAGTGATCAAAATTGCTTTATGATCAAAAGACTTCATATAAATATACCAATTGAAAGAAGGTTAAACATTAATTTAACAAGTGAGTTAGCTATCTTAACGAGTTAATTAAACTTCGCAATAATTAATATAGTTCTGATAGTAAGATTTGTCCTTTTTTGTATGGTTTTTATGCTAAAAAGCGGTTTTTGGTTGATTCTTGTTCGAATGATCAAAAAGATCGAAAAAAGGGTTGCACTAAAATCGGATCGCCCTATAATGCGACCCCACTGACACGGGGCGCTACGCTGAAAAGCAAAGCAGCAGCGAGTTAGCGTCAAGTAAAACTTAAGTTCGAAACTTCTGCCAAAGAAATTAAAAATTAAGTGTTGACAAAAAATTGGGAATGCTTAGAATGCACATCCCTCGAAACAACGAAATGTTTCGAAACGTTCTTTAAAAATATGAAGCAATCATCTGTGTGGGCACTCGTACAGATTGRGTTCTAACAGCAGATTCTAGTTCGCTAGATGGCGCAAACAAATTTAGAGTCTCAATTGAACTGAGTGACCAACAGAATAAACATAGTTTATTCAGCACAGTCAATTCGATACCGAAAGGTATCAAAATCAGAATTCAATGAGCGCGAAACTTAGGTTTCAAAAAAACTTTTAATTGAAGAGTTTGATCATGGCTCAGATTGAACGCTGGCGGCAGGCCTAACACATGCAAGTCGAGCGGTAACATTTCTAGCTTGCTAGAAGATGACGAGCGGCGGACGGGTGAGTAATGCTTGGGAACATGCCTTGAGGTGGGGGACAACCATTGGAAACGATGGCTAATACCGCATAATGTCTACGGACCAAAGGGGGCTTCGGCTCTCGCCTTTAGATTGGCCCAAGTGGGATTAG
>NZ_JAKEVK010000218.1:0-7330 GCF_022398435.1 Pseudoalteromonas sp. Isolate6
ATATTAACCCAGTCAAGTCATAAAGAAATTAAAAGCGTTAACATAGATTTATAACGACTTATGCAACAGCCGTAACATAACTATTCAGGCACTGTTAATCCATTAAAATTTCTAATGTGAAAACAATAAAATATATTAGTTGAATGAAGCTTAAATGATCACCATAATGGCGATCCTTTAAACGTATTTGGAGAACCAAACAGACAATGGCAAACGAGCTCGACTGGCTACTTAACTTAGTATTACTTACTTTAGGTTTTGGTGCCTTTTTTATTAACCATAAAACGCTACTAAGAGTAGCTGCTGTGTGCGCATGTGGCGTACTTTTTATCTCGTTTAGCCTTGATCTGATGAACACCAGTGTAATTTCTAACCTAAGCCTGATTTTGATAAATACTTTTTATCTATTCAAAGTCTACACCTTTGGTCAAATGGAAGTTCACTAGTTCTCCGCTGCAACTAGTTCCTAGCGACTAGTTCCCTATTTCACTTCGGTGCGCTAAAATTATGGCCATCATTGCTTGTTAATGGAGAAGCAGTATGGCCATAACTGATGAAGAGCTATTTTTAGCTTCAATGGGCGACGTCACTCCTCTCGCTCAAGACAAAAAAGCAGAATTACGCCGTCACAAGAACGAACCAACCATTTCGCAACTCGCAAAACGCGAAGCCGCCGAGCAAGAACTGGAGTTTGATCCTAATTACTTATCTACAGAGTACGTTGATCTATTAGATCCGCACGATCTACTCGCCTATAAAAAAAGTGGTGTTCAAGATGGCGTGTATAAAAATCTCAGATTAGGTAAGTATCAAGTTGATGCCACCTTAGACTTACATGGCAAACCCTTTCATGATGCCCGTAGAGCTTTGTTTGACTTTATTACGGATTGCCATGCAAAAAGTATTCGGGTGTTATTGTTAAGGCACGGCATTGGTTTAAACAGTAAACCCTTTCCTGCAGTACTCAAAAGCTATACAAACAAGTGGTTGCAAGAAATGCCGCAAGTATTAGCGTTTCACTCAGCGTTAAAATGCCATGGTGGTAGCGGTTCTACGTACGTACTGCTAAGAAAAAGTGAAGAGAAAAAACATGAAAACAGAGAGCGCCACGCTAAACGCTAAAAAACAAAAAGCCGAGTAAAACTCGGCTTATTTGCTATTTGCGGTGGGTGTCGTCCCCTGAAGTTCACTAGCACTCGCTTGATTAAACCAAGCAGATACGCCTAACAAAATAACCGAAACTACAACAAGTGATAATTTCGCGCCACCTTGACTTTGCTTCATGGGTTCGACCTTTTTATTATTGTTTTTTTGTTAAATTAATGCATCATTCATAAACTCTCAAGATGTTTTTTTATACAGTAGTTTATACTATTCTCTTTACACCTTACTCTATGGCTAATTACCACCATTTAATCAATTAGTAACCCTGCTTTTTCTGAACTAAATGAACGAGTGCTCTGCCCTCCTGCATCGCTAAATAGTTGTTAGCAATTTGCTCAGCAGCCGTATTCAAACTGGTTAATGCGGCAACATGTGGAGTAATGCTAAGGTTTGGCTGCTGCCAAAAGGCGTGTGATGCTGGAAGCGGTTCTGTGTTAAATACGTCTAAAATAGCTCCTCCAAATGTCTCAGCCGCTAACGCGTCGAGTAAATCCGTCTCGTTAAGATGGCCACCTCTTGCGACATTTATGAGTACGCAATGATCTGGCGCGAGTGCAAACAGCTGGGCGTTCAATATTCCTTTGGTATGTTCAGTCAGTGGTAGAAGACACACAAGGTAATCAAGGTCTGCAAGAAAGGCTGCGAGCTCTTCTTGCCCACTGAAGTGCTCAATATTGTCGAGTTGTTTTGCAGAGCCGGACCAGCCTTTGATATTAAACCCATTTACGTATAGCTTTTGCGCGACCGCAAGGCCTAGTTGTCCCATCCCCATAATACCAACCGTGCGACCTGTTCTTGCGCGCCTTGGCTTCCATATTTGCTGAGATTGATTGTGCCCATACTCTCTAACTCGAAGCTTATGACTTAATAGTTGGCCTAATACATATTCAGCCATATCATCAGCTAAATTTGGGTCAACGATCCGCGCAACCTCTACATGTGGTGGTAACAGCCGCATCGGAATGCTATCAACACCGGCACCATAAGAATGCACAACTTTTAAATTTGGAAGCTGTGACCATAGCGTCTCTGGCGCGTTCCATGCCAGTACAAACTCGACCTCCTTTAATAAGCTAATATCATCAACGGGCCATTCAAGCAAGGTTTGCTGCGGCAGCAGCGCTGCTAACTCAGCAACTAACTTGTCATTATTACGACCAGTAACACAAATAAGTAAAGCCATATTGTTCCTTTATTTTCGCTATACGCTATCACTGCAAAATAAATGACATACCAATGCAACATGCTTGTCATTAATAGTTTTTACTCTTGCAAAAAAGCGCCAACAGGTGATGAAAAATGATCAGTGTAGATAAAGTCATTGAAGCAAATCTTCCACAACTTGAAAACTCCCCAAAGGTAAAAGGTTTAGTAAAAAAAGGACTTGGTTATCTCTTGCATGAGCAAGAGTTTGTCGCGTTTGCTGATACCTACCCTCATTTGCAGGGGCTCGAGTTTGTGGAACAAGTACTTGATGAATTAGATTTTGACGCTCGTTTTAAACCAAAGCAAATAGAGCATATCCCAAGCGAAGGGCCGGTGGTGATCGTCGCAAACCACCCAATTGGCTCTTTAGATGCACTGGCACTAATCAAAGTGCTGGCACAAGTACGACCTGATTTGAAGGTCGTCGCTAATCGGATGTTGATGTCGGTTACACCAATGCATCCCCTATTACTGCCTGTTGATAACCTCTCAGGAACCAGTAAAAAGCAAGAACTGGCAAATATTCACAAGCATTTGAAGTCTGAGGGAGCATTACTTATCTTCCCTGCAGGCGAAGTTTCTCGCTTAAGCCCAACCGGTATTAAAGACTGTAAATGGAACTCTGGCTTTTTAAGAATGGCTAAAAAAGCCAATTGCCCCATTCTACCCATTTTTATCAAAGCGAAAAACAGTCCACTCTTTTACGGCACCAGTATGATTTACAAGCCTTTAGCCAGCTTATTATTGGTCAAAGAGATGTTTAAACAAAGGCAAAAGTCGCTAGAATTTGAAATAGGCGCCAGCATTCCTCCAGAGTCTTATCTTATTGATAACCTTAAAGACAAAGAGATAGTCGCGCTTATTCGTAAGCAACTCTATCGTCTTGCCAGTAAAAAACCACTGCCACTCAAAACACAAACCCCGATAGCAGTTCCAGAAAATCGTAAAGAACTAAAAAAGGCAGTGGAAGCATGCGAGTGTATCGGTGAAACACCTGATGGCATGCAAATATACGTTTACCAATACACCGGCAGCTCGGTGATATTTAGAGAGCTTGGACGCCTTCGGGAAATTGCCTTTAGGGCAGTGGGAGAAGGGAGTGGTAACCGGCGTGATATCGACAAGTATGATATGCACTACCACCATTTGTTGCTATGGGATACGAAACAACTCGAGCTGGTGGGGGCTTATCGACTTGCAAGTGCCAAGAGAGTGATAGAGGAGCATGGACAAGCGGGGCTTTATACCGACAGCTTATTTTCGTACAGTGAAGCCATGACCCCATACTTTGAAAAAGGCCTCGAACTTGGTCGCAGCTTTGTGCAGCCCAAATACTGGGGTCGCAAGAGCCTAGATTACCTGTGGTATGGTATCGGTGCATTCGTAAAGCGCTACCCAGAGCACCGTTATATGTTTGGTGCAGTCAGCCTCTCAAACGCGTTACCGGATGAAGCAAAAGCCATGTTGGTATATCACTACCAACATTACTTTTCAAACCTTGCTGATATCGCCACGCCGAACAACGAAATGAAGCTGAGTAATGATCAGCTTAACCGTTATCAACACATGTTCAGTGGCAATGACATCAAAGAAGATTTCGCTGAGCTCAAACATATTCTTGCTAATATGGGTGCGCAAGTACCAACCTTATTTAAACAGTATACTGAGCTCTGCGAAGAGCAAGGTGTGAACTTTCTGAGCTTTAGTATAGATCCCGACTTTAATAACTGTATCGATGGTCTGGTACTCGTTGACTTAGCTAAATTGAAAGAGCAAAAAGCGAAACGCTACCTAGGCGACAACCCCTACGCTTAAGCTCAAATACATTGATCCGCTGCAATAAAGATCGCTACACTGCGGTCTTTATAGTTGCTTACTGTTATTACGGGATCATTTGTATGCTCAAGCTACTTGGCCAAGCTTTCATCATTGTGCTGGTGTTTTTCGCCGTTTCAGCCTATCAAGAAAGAAACATGCTTACCGACTCGGGAGAACAAACGGCGCCGCCATTTCATCTACCCATTTTACAATCCAAGCAAACTTATTCGTCTATTCAGCTTAAAGGGCAACAAAGCGTCGTGTATTTTTTTGCGCCTTGGTGCGGCGTATGTCGAGTGAGCATGCCGAATATTAATAAACTACATCAGCAAAGCAAAGTCAAAGCAGTGGCGATTGCACTGGATTATCGTTCCACCGAAGAGGTAACAAAGTTTGTCAGCGATCTACAATTAGACATGCCCGTATTACTCGGTAATCAAACCACGGCACAAGCGTATAAAGTGCAGGCTTACCCTACATATTATGTACTTGATGAAGGCTTCAAAATAACCGAGCGCTCTGTTGGTTACTCATCCGAGATAGGGATCCGAGCGAGATTGTAAGAAATTTCATTAAACCGCTTACAGTTAATTACGACTCTCTGAAATTAATCAACAATTATTTCGTTTAGGCTAACGCACATCTTAACAAAGGATGAATAGGAAGCCGACCATGCGCCACGCCCCGAACTTTACGCTCAGTAAAATTTCACTCCTCGTGCTCTGCACTACCCTTGCCAATAACGCATTAGCCGATGAGGAGAAAATTGAACACATCGAAGTTATTTACAAACGCAGCTCAGTTATTTCAGAAATTACCGAAGATGCACAAAAACTTGTAGACATGCCAGGAGCTATGGGCGACCCACTCAGGGCTGCTTTTGCTCTGCCTGGCGTTGTTGCCGCGGGTGGTTCAATGGGCGCACCTGCCGTGCGAGGCTCCTCTCCTGACGACAATATCTTTGAAGTAGACTTTATGCCCGCAGGATATATCTTTCACGATTTCGGCAGCTCTATTTTCAACCGCAATACAATTCAAGATTTTCAGCTGAATTCTGCTGGGTTTGGTACCAGTTACAGCAATGCCACTGGTGCCGTGTTTGACGTCACGCTGCGTAATCCAAAATACCAAGATATTGCCACCACACTAGATTTAACCATGTTTAACGCAGGTATTTTTGTTGAAGGTAAAGCGACTGAAAGCTCTGCATTCTATGTGTCAGCAAGAAAAAGTACCCTACCGCTATTTTTTAGTGATGGCGAGGAGCTTGAGGACGATGATGGCAAGCCTACAGGGATCACCATTAACGATCCACCAGATGATCACGACTATCAAGCCAAGTGGCTGTGGGGTATCAATGCAAATAATACCTTAACGGTAAATATCAATGGCGCGGAAGATTCGGTTGCGGCTGGGTTTTCAGGTGCGTCAGATCTTGCTCTTAAAACTCCAGAATATCAGGGTGATGCTCGCTATATTCGTAAATTTAATAGTCAGAACATTTTGTGGGACCACTACGCCAAAGACTTACATATTCGCGCTGGCGTCGGGTATCTCAATCACCAAGCCACCATGCGCTACGGTCAACGTGCGACTTTATCTGATGGCTATTTTGAGAATTTTGAAGAAGAACAACTCAGCTATAAGATACGAGCCAGTTATAAACTAAATAAAGAACAACGTGTCATTGCTGATGCTGGCTACTACGACAAAAAATCCACCTACCGCTACGACGCTTTTAATTATGTTTGCACCGAGTTTGATCCCGACTGTGATCTAAATAAAGGTGAAAGGATTAAGGGCACATCGAGTGCTGGAACAGATTCTGCCTTTATTGGGATTAATCATGTTTGGCAGTTTTCACCAAAATGGCAAAGTGAATTAGGAATAGTAGGCGAATATTATGACTACAGTGATGAGACCATTGTCCATCCACGCCTTGCGCTCAATTACTTCTATAACGATGACACCGTGATCTCAGCCAAGGCTGGTACTTACAGCCGTATTCAAGATCTTGAATACATTTTACCTGTTGTTGGTAACCCTGAACTTGAAGCACAGCGTTCAACTCACTATACCTTAGGCTTTAAACAGGAGTTAGAAAATGAGTGGTCATATTCCGTCGAGACCTATTATAAAACTATGGATGACCTGCCAAAAAGTGCCCCTTTATCTCAGGTAAACTACATCAATGGGACTTCCGGTACAGCCTACGGTGTTGATTTTATTATTAACAAAAACAAAACCGATGACTGGTATGGTTGGGTTGCAGTAAGTCTTGCAAAAAGTGAGCGTGAGGATGAGCTAACCGGCATTAAGCGTGACTATTATGCCGATACTCCTTTTATTCTGAATGCCGTGTTTCACTATGACTTTGGTGAAAAGTGGTCTGGCGGCTTTAACTTTACCGCTCGCAGCGGTCAAGCCTATACCCCAATTGTGGGTGTAAAAGAGAATCCTGAATTTGCGAACCGCTACTTGCCTGTGTATGGCGACCCATTCTCAGAGCGTTTTGACACTTATCACCGTCTAGATATTCGTTTTGAACGCAAAACAGAATTATTTGGTCTCGATGGCAAGCTAATTTTGGAGCTAATGAATGCATATGGCCAAGACAATACTGCCTATGTTGACCTTGACTACGATAGAGTCAAATCAATCAATGATTTATATATAGAAGAGGAAAGCGATGACTTTGAAATGCGTCCTTCTATAGGTTTCAGCGTAACATTTTAACTTGCCATAGGCGCACAAGCTCTGCATGATCGCATTTATTTTTGTAATGAGAGTCCCTTCATGCCTAAAGCGTGCGCCTATCATATTTTAGTAAAAACCGAAAAAGAGTGTTTAGATATCAAAGCCAAACTAGCCAAAGGTGCTGACTTTGGCAAATTGGCTAAACAGCATTCCCTTTGCCCTTCAAAAAAGCGCGGTGGCGACCTTGGTGAGTTCAATAAAGGGGATATGGTGAAGGCCTTTGACGATGTGGTATTCAAGAAGCCGCTATTTGAAGTACACGGCCCAGTAAAAACCAAGTTTGGATTCCACTTGATCAAAACCGTCTATCGGAGTTAATCGCTTTTTTGGATTAACCCCATCATGTTAATTCAATTTACCTTCATGATTAATTCTCTATACTAAA
>NZ_JAKEVK010000219.1:0-7318 GCF_022398435.1 Pseudoalteromonas sp. Isolate6
ATACTTAACTAGGTAATAATTCAAAGCGGTGGTGTAATACTTGAATCAAAAGCAAGCGCTCATAATAACCATAGCCCTAGGTGTACTAGGTGGGCTGGCCAATCTGTTGCCAATTTGGTTTCTAGATAGCTCTGAGTTTCTATTTGGTCAGTTATTTGTTTTGTTTATCCTGCTGCTATTCGGGTGGCAGTACGCCATCATTGCTGTGTTAATCGGGGCTGGGTTCATTTGGTATCGATGGGAGCATGCTTGGCCCTCAGTAGTTTTTTTCTTCGAAGTATTGTGGCTACACTTTGTCTGCGTCCGTTTCGCCAAGCCATTTTTTGTTCGGGGTATTTCTTATTGGATTTTGCTGGGTTTACCAGCCTTATTTATTTTTGGTTACTTTGCCCTTGAACTGCCGTTACTCGTTATATTCACTGCACTAGCTAAGTACCTTATCAACGCCGGTATCTGCTTGGCAGTAGTCGACTTGCTGAGCTTTTTCTTTACTCGAAGTAAATGGCAAGGGATGCCGCTCAATCAAATTCTTAATTCTACAGTCAACCTAGTTATTGTTCTGGTTGTATTGATGACGACCGTTGTGCTGACAAACAATTACTATAAACGAATCGAAACTGAGATAAAAACTCAGCTTGAAGAGGCCTCCGGCTCTATCATTGCTCAAATTGATGATTATTTAGATGCTTATCGTCGGGCGATGGTGATATCTGCCTCTGATGTGTCTTTAGGAATTAATGCTGATTATGTCATCGAGCGCTTGTTAGAAACACATGCTAATTTTAGAACGGCGATTGTTGCTGACGAGCAAGCCAACGTTACTCACCTCTATCCTCAGCAATTTGCAGAGACGATGAAGGGGACAAACGCCAATGTTTCAGACAGAGACTATTTTATTAAAGCACCTGAACACCCCGACGGATTTGTGTCAGGAATATTTCAAGGGCGTGGCTTTGATGAAGCTCCTATTGTCGCAATTTCAGCGCCAATCTTTATCGAAGAAGAGTTTAGAGGGATTGTAGAAGGCTCTTTAATATTTGGCTCATTTGAACGCTTCATTCCAAAAATTCTTGCTGAAGACGCTAGCTTGATTGTGTTGGATAAGCATAAAAGGGTCGTCTACAGCTCGTTAAAAACCGAATTTAAAACCTTGGATATGCCAAGTGATGCGGTATTACAAGCCTTGTTTGACAAGGAGGCATCAACTTTTGAAGACTCTACTGAGCAAATCTTATTTAAGCAAACTGCGGTATCAAAAAAATATGAATGGTCAGTTATCACTATGCTTGACCGTAAATATCTTAACTTAGTTGCTGCTGAAGCCTGGTCAGATGCGTTGGGACTTGCGCTTGCGATTATTGTATTGAGCTCTATTTTTGTACGTCAGCTTACTCGTCTACTCGTACGTCCTATTGTTGCATTGAGCCACGATATTCGAGCGTATGAGCCTTCAACGCTCATTGAAAACTCCGCCAATGCCGATAGCAGCTTCCTAGAGATTATCGAGCTACAGCAGCAATTTAATCAGTTGGCTTTTAAGTTAACGCTAAGTTTTACAAAGCAAAACCAAGCCAGCCTGGAAAATGAAAGACTCAACCGCAAGCTTACCGACTTTAATCGTGAGCTTGAGCAACAGGTTGCTGAAAAAACCGAAGAGCTTACCAAAGCGGTAGAAGCCGCTAACGCTGCCAATCACTCAAAGAGCCGATTCCTTGCAAACATGAGCCACGAAATCAGGACCCCGCTAAATGGCATCATAGGGATGGCGGATAACTTGATAAGAGACGATAGCCTTAACAGCGAGATAGCAGATCAAATAACAATAATACGGCAGTCGGCAAAGAACCTAATGCTCATCCTCAATGATATTTTGGATTACTCTAAAATTGAAGCCGGAGCATTGAAAATAGAGCGTCGGGTAGTGAACTTACAAGAAATGCTCGATAGTTTGGTTAGCATTTTCAAGATTTCAAACGTCAGGTATGGTGTTGAATTTAAGTACGAAAAGGGGGCTGGGCTACCTACATATCTTGAATTAGATGAACTGCGTGTGTCGCAGGTGATAAATAACTTGCTCAGCAATGCTGGTAAGTTTACTAATAAAGGGCACATAAAATTTACCGTTCACTACGAGAGCGGGAGACTAAAGTTTGTTATCGCTGATACAGGGATTGGTATTTCAAAGGCACAGCAAGAAACGTTGTTTCATGAGTTTACTCAAGCAGATCTGTCCACCACAAGAAAATTTGGTGGTACTGGGCTTGGTTTAGCTATTTCTAAAAAGCTAGTCGAAGCGATGAATGGTGAGATAAGCATTCACAGTGAACTTGGGCTCGGTAGTAAATTTTATGTAGACATTCCAGCCTTAAAAGGGCAAGGAGTTAAGACAGAGCAGCAAGAAGTTGGGGCTCCTGATTTCAAAGGCATTGATATTCTATTGGTAGAAGACAATAAAATTAACCAAGTGGTTGTTGGCAAGTTGCTGGAGAAAACAAACTGTTTGTTGGATAAGGTGGACGATGGAGTTGAAGCATTAGTTGCGATGAAAGCGAAAAACTATGCATTGGTTTTAATGGATTGCCAAATGCCAAATATGGATGGCTTTGCTTGCACCAAAGCTATCAGAAATGAGCCAAGCATATACGGTAATCCATATATTATCGCGATAACAGCTAATGCCTACGAAGAAGATAAACAAAAGTGTATCCAAACAGGAATGAATGATTTTATTGCAAAACCCATTGATATTAACGAGCTCTATCAGAAACTTAGTGCATGGCAGCGCCTAGAATTATCTGATAGTGAAACAATAGGTAAGGGCTAACTTATTGTGTTGGCCCAGACTAACTTAATTAACATACGAATTCTCTTTCAAGCCCGTGAGCGTGCATGAAGCTCGTAAAATGCTAGTAAATCGTCAATCGCCATGGGTTTTGCGAAGTGATAGCCCTGCATATATTCACAGCCCACTTCTCTTAGGTAGTTAAGTTGAGCTTTTGTCTCAACACCTTCTGCAATGCACTTCATGTTTAAGCTCTGCGCCAGTAAATAAATGGTCCGAATGATAGATTTATTCGCAGGCTTTGCGCTCATATTACGTACGAACCCCTGATCGATTTTTATAATGTCAAGCGGGAACTCATTCAGATACGTAAGTGAAGAAAAACCAGTGCCGAAATCATCAAGCAACAATACAAAGTCTGCTCGCTTCATTTCGTTGATAGTAGCTCGCGCCTTAACCATATCAGACATAAAGATTGACTCGGTGATCTCAAGTCTTAAGCACCGATTTGTAAGGCCATGTGCTTTCAAAATTTCAGTGAATTGGTGCGCAATATCTGAGCGTAAAATATGTACCGCGCTTAAATTAAGAGATAGATAAAAGCCTGGCTCTTGTTTAAATAACGGACGCAATTCTATTATGGCTCTGATAAGTGCTTGCTCAGTCAAGGTTTCAATCAACCCGCTTTCTTCTGCAATCGGAATAAAGTCGTTTGGAGGGATCAGCATATCGTCATTGCGCCAGCGCATAAGTAATTCGACCCCCGCAAGCTGGCCTGTTGTGGTATTGATAATAGGTTGATAGTGATTAAAAAACTCCCCATCTTTAACAGCTGTTTTCATTGCTGTTTCTAACCGCAGCTTTTTACTGATCTCTTCATTCATTGACTCCGTAAAGAACTTAAATGCATTTCTTCCGGATTGTTTTGCATGGATCATGGCGATATCAGCATTGCGGATCAAGGATTCTGAGTCTGGCGCATCGAATGGGTAAACAGCAATACCAATACTGGCAGATACACTCATGGTGATCCCATCAATTTCGATACGCTCAGGTAAGCGCTTCACCAAACGTGTGACTAATTCACTCACATATTCGATACTAGGGAAGGACTTAATTAGCACCAGAAACTCATCACCGCTCTGCCTTGCTAAAATACAGTTATTATTTATTTGTTCTTGGATGCGTTTAGTTATAGCAACCAGTAATTTGTCCCCAATATGGTGTCCATAAGCATCATTTATTGGTTTAAACCTGTCTAAATCAATAAATAATAGGGCACAGCTCTGCTGTGTGTTGTTTGCGTTAAACAGTGCAAATTCGATGTGTTGTAGCATGAGGCTACGATTCGGCAGCTCCGTCAAAGCGTCGAAATTAGCGAGGTATCTTAGTTCATTCTCAGCTTTTTTTTGCTCTGTGAGATCGGTAACAACTACCACGAAATATTGAAGGTTTACGTTGTCCTTGGAAATTGCGCTAATGCTAAGTTGAACTGGGTGTACTTTATCCCAACCGTCTGTAACTTGTACTTCTTGCCTTAAATACTGATTCGGTCCAAGAGATTTTAAGTTGGCAATTAAGCTATGGAATTTCTTTTGTCCAATAGCATTAACAAAACGCTCAGTAGTTAAGTCATTTAACGCTTCATTTTCTTGCAATTGAAATGCCCGACAAAAGCTACTATTGACAGAAATAGGTTGTAAGCTCGGATCTAAGATCAAAATCCAATCATTTACTTGGCTGAAGGCTTCGCCCAACATGCTTGCGCGCATCTGGTTCGCTTTTTGCGTGGTAACATTAGTATAAATACCGTGTAGCTCGGTAGCTTTACCTTGTGAATCAAACTCTGCGACTTGACCAAAGTCGTGAAACCAGTGCCAGTTGTTATCAGCACAACGCAGCCGATAAGAGAGAGAAAGCTGTTCTTTAGTCGGGTTAGAAATAAACTTCTTCCAAGCAAGTTCGACAAGTTCTCTATCATCTGGGTGAATGGCGTTATAGTGCTCTTGAAGTGTCATCGTATCGCTCTCAAAGCCAAGTGCCTCGGCGCGTTGCTGGGTGATCTGGCGTGCTGCCAGATCTGCCGACCAAACGCCGCTCTTGGTTGATTTCAAGGCAAGTTTGGTCTGTCTTCCTGCTTGTGTCACGGCCCTCAGTGCTGTCTCAAGTTGACGTTGCTTTTGCTGGTGTTTGGTAACGATCAACAATATAAGCACGAAAGCTATTAGACTATATAAAGTTAGTGCAACAGGCGAGCGCCATGGTGAATGAGCGACATTAAAACGCAAGTTGATTACATTGCTAAGATCATCACTGTTAAGCGAGCGCGGCGAAATGATTAATTGATAGTCGCCGGGGAGTATTTGATTTAAAAATACTTTATTTCGTTTTAGGCTTGAAAATTTAAGTGCACTTGGGCCAAGTAACGATGCTTGATATTGGATGTGATGGTCGCCATTGAAGTCAAAGTCGGAAAACTGCAGCTCTATGCCCATGTCATCAAACTTAAAATCAAGTGCTTGCAAAATTGCGTCAGGTGCTAAGTAGGTCTGATCTCTGCTTAGGATATCCATTTGAGTGAGCAGCAGTGGTCTTTTTTTCACGACGCTATCAGCAAATTGCTCTGGATCGAAAGAGATAGCGCCGTTGACCGTACCGAACATAAGCTCTCCAGATCGAAGTGCTGCTGCAGCGCCTCCGTTAAACTCAGGTGTCGGCAAACCCTGAGTCGTTCCAAAGGTTTCTAATGTTTTATTTATTGGATCAAACTTAAACATACCCCGTTGGCTGCTGGCCCAGATCATGCCATCTCTATCTAACTGCAGATTGTAAATTGCATTACTCATCAAGCCCTGATCGGTTGTCAGCTTGTATTCTTCAGCGTAGGTGTCTTTATTAAGCCCGATGAGACCTTCTGTTGAGGTTGCCAACCATAACGTTCCAGCTTTGTCTACTACCCAACTATTGACGGCAGAAACTAGATGTTTATCGGACTTACTATAAACCATAGTTAGTGAGTCTGTTGACTCACTGTATTTGACCAGACCTGTATTAGTACTTATCCAATACTCTGTTTTTGTGCTATCCAACGGCGGAAGAAACAAAAAGCTTTGAGCTGCTGCTAGCTGTTTGGATAACCCAGCTAATGCCCGAACTTTATTAGTCGCTGCATTATATTCGTAAAATCCATTGTTATTGATGAATGGAAACTTGCTTTGAGAGTACTTGGCTATTCCCCAACTATATGGCTCAAGTTTGTCACCGTTTTCAAGCATAATTGGGCTCAGCTGTTTTGTGCTGATGTTAAATAGCGAGGTCTCTTGAGTTGTTTGGATTAAAAAGGTATTTTCATCGAAATGGGACGAATTAAAAATAGAGTATACGGCATCTGCTCCATACAAAGCTTTTGAGTCTCTATTTTGTAGATAGCTAGATTTCAATTGGCGGGTACTTAAATCAAACTCGTTAATGCCGTTATCTGTACCAAGGAGCACTGTGTTTTTGTTGGTAGGGTGAATCGACCAGATATTGTTATTGGCAAACCTATCTTGAGTACTTATGAATTTGGTAAAACGCAGCGAGCTGGAAGGCCATAAATATGCACCGTCGTTATATGTACCCATCCATAAGTTATTATTTTTATCCGCATATAGGTGGGTAATACTTGGGTTCGTTAGCCTGTATTGGCCTTCCGTCAAGGAAAGCACTTTCGAGCTGCTCTTGTCTCTTCTGTCAATGAGGTATAACCCATCCTCTGTCGCAATAAACTCTCCAAAGGGAGTGATTTGATGCCCCCAAATATTCCTTTCAGGAACAAGCGTATAGCTTTTTGAAGCTACAAGTGTTTGGTTCTTGATAGGAATAACAAACAAGCCTTCTACAGTGCCCACAAGTAGTCCTAAAGAAGGATCACGCTTTAGTAGCTTCACATCGTGGCTTAACTCTGAATCTGACTCTGTATAGCTGAGCTGCTCTACGTTTCCTGTAGCAAGTGAATAGCTGAATAAGCCTTCGGTCGTTCCAACTATTACAAAATTACCAATAACTGTGATAGCTCTTATATGATTGCTGGGTTTAAAGTGGACTAGTAACTCAGATTCAAATGTATTTCGGTTAAGTGAATAAAGGTCGCTTTCAATAGAGAAAATAATGCTTTCTCTTTGAGTGGTGGCGGTGCTAATGGGTTTTGAAATAGCGTTATTATCTTGGCGTTTACCATCATAAATTCGCTTGCTTGTGTAATCATTAACGTTAAACAGGAATGCGCCATCTACACCGGTCGAAATCAGTAATTCATCGTTCGAAATATTGAATAATCCAACTATTTCTCTCTCATCAAAGCCCATAGAGGCTTCAATACTAACGAGTTGATTACCATCATAACGGTTTAACCCTTGCAGGGTGCCTATCCAAATGAAGCCATGTTTATCTTGTGTTATAGCGGTGATTGCAGACTGGCTTAACCCTTCTTCAACAGAGAAACGAGAAGTATAGTGACCGAAGTTATGGGCTTGGCTAGGCGCGATTATGCAACAC